>JAHWKJ010000082.1 GCA_019347905.1 Planctomycetota bacterium | reverse complement strand
CCACTTACGATACTTCCGCATGGTGACGTGCTCCTTCATGTCGGTTGCCGCGAGCGCCAGAGTGTCCCGGCGGCGCAGCGCGGCGGTGACGCTGTTGGTATAGATCGGACGGCAGAGTTCCGATTGGACAGATTATTCCGATTTTTTCGGCCACGACGGGCGCGAAACGCGTTCAGCCGCGGCCCAGCGGGCCGCGCGGCCCGCTGGGCCGCGGCTAAACCGGGCGAGCCGCGGCTAAAAGGTTCCCTGCTGTCACAGCCAGAGGTGCACGCGGTCTTTCAGGGACGGCGGCAGGCGGCGCTCGACGGCTTTTCGCACCTGCCGCTCGTCGTAGCGCGTGCTGAGGTGGGCGAGGACCAGGAGTTCGTTCTGAAACCGCTCGGCCCGCTCGATGATGTCGTCCAAGTGTGTATGGCCGTACTTGTGGATCTTGTCCTTGCGGTGCTCCGGCCGGAAGAACGTCATCTCGGTGATCAGCACCCGCGCCTCCAGTAGCGGGGGGTAATCGTCGAAGGTCCCGGGCGCGGTGTCACCCGTATAGCACACGAGCGGCACGCGAATTTCGCGGCTGACTTCCACTCCCGACAGCCGCAGGTCGCGGATCTGTTCGCCCGCGAGGCCGTGGTATTCCGGCTTCAGCTTCTTGCGCCGTTCCCACACCAGGTAGCCAACCGAGGCGATCGTGTGCCGGGTGTCAAACACGGTCACGACGTGCTCGCGTCCCAGCTCGATCTCATCGCCCGCCTGCACGCCGACGAGGTCCACCAGCATGCGGCCGCGGTCGAGCCGCTGCCACGCACGCAGCATTCGCCACACGTTCTCGTGCACGGCCTGCGGCACGTAGACGGTGGGCGGATCCATCTTCATCATCCGCCGGCGGGCGACGTAGACCGGCAGGGCGGCCATGTGGTCGAGGTGCGAGTGCGTGATGAAGAACGTCTGCGTGCCCATGAACGACCACGGACTGCCGCCCAGGTCGAAGCCCAGCTTCAGCTCGGGCAACCGCCAGTACGACTGCACCGCCGCTCGCGAGTAACCCTCGATGGTGAGTCCGGCGAACTCGAGCGTCTTGAGCGGCAGGTTGTCGATCATGAGCTTTCGGCCGCGTCAGGATCGCGCGTCCGGCGCGATGACCGGAATCACCTGCCGACCGTTGCGTCGATACACGCGGAAGTGCGCGTCTATCGTAAAGACGCGTGCGCCGGCGACCAATTCGGACATACGAACAAGGCAGGCATCGGCCAGCGACATTGGGCTGTCGGCATACTTGGTCATCAAGTGGCGTACCGCCTCAACTTCGCGCTGCAGTTGGAAGCGAACTTCGACCGCTCCCCGGTGCAGAAACTCCAACACGCGTTGTGGACGATACCCCTCTCGATACAGCAGGAATGCGGCCTCGCTGACGACGGCCTCACACGTGAGCAACGGCGGACGAATCCTCTGCCAATGTGCGACTGACCACTCGTGGTATCGATCGCGTTCGTTGATACAGGCCACGAACGGACCCGTGTCGAGCAGGATCGGTTCCGTCACTTGCCGTAGCCTTCCATGTACTTGGGATTGTAGGACAAGTCGACCGGCCCGTCTTTCAGACTGCCGCACAAGTCAGCGACGAGATCGAAGGCGGAGGATCCCTCTTCGCCGAATCCGTTCGAAATTGCCGCCTCAATCGCTTTGCGTACGATGCTCGATTTGCTCGCCCCCGTCTTTCGAGACTCTTCCGCGAGTCGCCGATACATGTCGTCGGTGAGTCTGAGTGAAAGCGTTTTCATGACGGCACCAGCCAAAGT
This sequence comes from Planctomycetota bacterium, assembly GCA_019347905.1. Taxonomy (GTDB): domain Bacteria; phylum Planctomycetota; class Planctomycetia; order Planctomycetales; family Planctomycetaceae; genus JAHWKJ01. The sequence continues at coordinate 13,600 of JAHWKJ010000082.1, read as the reverse complement.
AGCCTCGTAATGCACTTGTGGCTGAATTGTAATACGCGAGACGGTAGGGCACAAAGCCCAACGGAAACTTTCCCCCGGAAGACGCTTACGCCACCTTCACCGCCTTGCCGCTGGCGATGCTCTTCGCCTCGGCGTGGCACAACTTCAGTGCGTCACGGGCGAGCTCCCCGGAAATGACGTCCGGAGCCGTTCCCCCGCGGACGGCATCCACCGCGGCCTGCAACTCGGCGGTGAACGCCGAGCACCACTCGGTGCCGCCTTTGAGCGTCGGCGGCTTGGCGCTGCCGTCCTGGCCGAAGACGGTGAGCGGCCGATTGACCACCCATTCGCTCTTCTTGCCGAACGTGCCCGCGTCGTACATCAGCGTCGCCTGTTCCAGATGGATTTCGAAGCCGTGGCCGAAGACCATGCCGCGGGCGGCGATCCCGCCGCTGGTGCAACTGATGGTCAGTTCCGGATTGCTGTCGTAGAGGTATTGCGTGGTGACGTGGTCGACGAGGCCGTCCTTGAGAATGCCGCGAGAAAAGACGCGCGACGGGACGCCGCACGCCAGCGAGATAAAGTGGTTGTCGTGCACGTGCAGATCGATGCCCCAGCCTCCCACCTTGTGGATGTCGGACATGTCTCCGGACCAGTCGGGCGGCGCGATCACCCGGCGGAAATGCGCCGCCCGTAACTTGCCGTACCGGCCGCTACGGATCGCCTCGGCGGCGAATTGGAACTCCGGAAAGAAGGGCAGCACCTGGCCGACCATCAGCAGGCGGCCCGACTTCTCCGCCGCCCGCACCATGCGGTCGGCGGCCCTGGTTTCGACCGCGATGGGCTTTTCGACCAGCACATGCTTGCCCGCCTTGAGCGCTTCCACCGCCACCTGCTCGTGTAGCTCGACAGGTAGACAGACGTCGACAAGCTCGATCTGCGGGTCTTTGAGCAGGTCGCGGTAGTCGGCGTAACGGGTGATCTCGCCCAGATCGTAGCGGCCAGCCGGCGGTCCGAAGTTGCCGCGGACGCCGGCCCAGTTCCCGCCGAGTTTTTTGGAATCCCGGGTGGCGATGGCCGCCACCTGACCTCCCTTGAGCTTGGAGCCGGCAACGCGGCGGACCTTCGAGCCGCTCACCGGCTCCAGCCGGCTGACGGCCTCGAAATGGGTGTAGCCCATGAAGCCGATGCCCACGATTCCGATGCGCACCATAGCAGCAGTTTCCTCGATAACCGATGGCCAGGTTCGGGCCTTAGCATTGTCGCGCGAGCATCGAGAGTCAAGCGGCGCGGCTTGCGGGGTTGTTTTGCACGTTTTATAGGCAGCATGGCGCACCCTGAGAGCATCGGGGCGGCTGCACAATCTTTGTGCATCGACATGTTTCCGTGTCTCGACGCCAGCTTGGAGCGCCTGTTGCACTGGTGGATGTCGTGCTCAGAAGGTCTTTCCAGGTCTGGGCTTTTTGCCGCGAAATCTGCCCAAGGACGAAGCGGACCCGAGAATGGCCGCCGGAGGCGGTGGGGTGTCCAGGATTCGTGGATCAGGGTCTGGCAATTTCAATTGGGCCCCGCTATGCTTCCGGTGTGGTCGGATTGAATACGTTTTCGATTTGACGACAGTGCTCGGCATCGGGGGGACCGGCCCAAGGATGTCGACACAGGGAAGAGCTCAGCCGACTTGCCACAAGGAGACGTGCAATGCTGGTGCTGTCACGAAAGCCTGGCGAAAGGATCATGATTGGCGACGAGGTGGTGGTGACGGTCGTGCGGATCGGCCCCAACAACGTCCGCATCGGCATCGACGCCCCGGCGGAGATGAACATCGTGCGGGAAGAACTGCGCGGCGGACAGGCCGTCCCCGCGGGCGACGCGACCTCGGCCGAACGCCGCTCCCCGTCATCCCCGGCTCATCGCGCAAACTTCTAGGCATCCGTCGCACTTCGGGGCGTTTAGCCGCGTCCCAATGGGACGCGCGACGCCCGTCCCGTTGTGACGCGGCTAAACGACGGGTCGCAGCTAAGCGCTTAGCGGCCGCACCCGATTCGGGTTGCGGCCGTTCGCTTTTGCGCGGTGTCCCGATGGTTTAGAGTGGTCTGCGTCGCGATCAGACGCCGAACTCGTGGGAGAACCATCAATGCCGCGGCTCGCCCTGGTGCTGTTCATCGCTCTGTCCGCCGCCGCACCACGCGGCTCGATTCTCGCCAGCGAACGCGCGGCCGTCTCCCGCGTCCTGCCGGCCGGACAGACGCCCGACGACGCGCGGCTGACGACCGTCCGTACGCTGCGCGACGCCTATCATCCGTGGACGCCGCCGGCGACCCTCGAAGAATGGCAGCGGGAGCGCGCGCGGCTGCGCGAGCAGGCGCTGGTTTCGAATGGCCTGTGGCCGCTGCCGCCGCGAACGCCGCTGGAGGCGGTCATCCACGGCAGGATCGACCGCGGCGACTACACCATCGAGAAGGTCTACTTCCAGAGCCACCCCGGCCACTACGTCACCGGCAACCTCTACCGGCCGAAGAACATCGACGGCAAAGCGGCGGGCGTGTTGTGCCCGCACGGGCACTGGGCCAATGGTCGCTTCTACGACGCGGGTGAGCAGGCCGCACGGCAGCAGATCGAGCAGGGGGCCGAAGCGCATCTCAGCGGCGCCCGCTTTCCACTGCAAGCGCGGATGGTGGGCCTTGCGCGGCTGGGATGCGTGGTCTTTCACTACGACATGGTCGGCTACGCCGACAGCAAACCCATCCCGCATCGCGAAGGCTTCAAGGACGCCCACGCCGGCCTGTGGCTGCACAACGCGATGGGTCTGCAGACCTGGAATTCGATCCGGGCGCTCGACTTCCTGCTCTCGCTGCCGGACGTCGACCCGAACCGCATCGGCGTCACCGGCGCCAGCGGCGGCGGCACGCAAACGTTCATGCTCGCGGCCGTCGACGACCGGCCGCACGTCGCGTTTCCGGCCGTCATGGTTTCCACAAACATGCAGGGCGGCTGCGTGTGCGAGAACGCCGATTACCTGCGGCAGGGCATCAACAACATCGCATTGGCGGCCGTCTTCGCCCCGAAGCCTTTGGCCATGAGCGGGGCCGACGACTGGACGATCGACATCGAGACGAAGGGACTGCCCGAGCTGAAGCGGGTCTACAGCCTGTACGGCAAGCCCGAGCACGTTGCCGCCAGGGCCTGGCCGGAGTTCAAGCACAACTACAACCAGCGCGCCCGCGAGATGATGTACGGCTGGTTCAACGAGCACCTTGAGCTCGGTGCCGACGGGCCCATCGCCGAAGAAGATTTCGAGCCGGTGCCGCCGGCGGAACTCACGGTCTGGGATGCGCAGCATCCCTTCCCGGACGATGCCCTCTCGGCGGACCAACTGCGGAAGTACCTGACGAAGCTCGACGAGCAGCAGTTTTCAAAGCTGTTGCCGGAGGACAAGGACGGTCTCGCCGAGTACCGCGAGATCGTCGGGACGGCCGCGCGGGTGATGCTGGGCGACGGAATCCCCTCTGCGGACGAGGTTGCTGCAAAGCCCGCCGGAGAAAGCGATGCCGCCCAGTCCGCCCGCCTCGAGAAATCGCTCGTCGGGCGCAAGGACCGCGGAGAAGCGTTCCCCCTCATCACACTCCGGCCCGCGAAGCCGGTGGTAGGCGCGGTGGTGTGGATTGACGGCCGCGGAAAACAAACCCTGTTCCAGGAGGACGGCCGGCCGATCGCTGCCGTCCGAAAGCTGCTTGAGGCCGGTTACGTCGTCGCGTCCGCCGATGTGTTGCTCACCGGCGAGTTCCTCACCAGCGAAAGCGCGGCACCGGCGCAGAAGGTCGACGAGACGTATCCGGGCTACACGTTCGGCTACAACCGCCCGCTGCTCGCGAACCGAGTGCGGGACATTCTGACCGTCGCTGCACAGGTGCGAGGGAAAGCCCAGGGCAAGCCATTACATTTCGTGGGCACGGGAGGCGCAGGAGCCTGGGTGCTGCTCGCCCGCGCCGTTTCAGGCGACGCTGTCGAACAAACGCTGGTGGACGTCGCCGGCTTCGGGTTCAAGAACGTCGAGTCCGCCAGCGATCCGATGTACCTGCCGGGCGCACTGAAGTACGGCGGGCTTGGCGGACTGGCAGCGCTCGCGGCGCCGGGCCGGCTCGTGATCGCCGGCACGGACGGGACGCCGCTCTCAGAGCTCGGAGCACTCCAGGCTGCATATCGCGCCGCCGGCGCGGCCGAGCGGCTGAGCGTGGAGACGAAGCCTCTCGCTGCCGAGACGATTGCCGATCAACTGACGAACTGACGCGGAGAGCCGCTCCCCAACGGGGTCAGACCCCTTTGCGGACGTGCGATGCAGAACTGGGCACACGGGTGAGCCGCAAAGGGGTCTGACCCCTTCGCCGTGCGGAGCGATGTGGCGTTACTTGAAGCTGAGCTCGTCCGCCTGCGGCAGTTCGTCGGTGCCGCCCAGGCCGAAGACATCGAGGAATCGCTTCGTCGTCCGATAGCTGACGTCGCTGCGTCCTCCCGGGCCGCGCTCCAGCACGATCAATTCGAGCCGCAGAAGCTGTGCAAGCGCGGCCGTCGCGCTTGTGCCGGCCAGTTCCAGCACGTCGTCCCGTGCGAGGGGCTGGCGATAGGCGACGAGCGAGAGGACTTCGAGCACGTCTTGCGAGAGGCGGATCTCCCGCGGTCCATAGCCGAAGACGCGATTGCGAACCGGCTCGAACTCGCCCTCGAGCTGCATGCGATAGCCGCCTTCGCCCAGCCGCACGCGGTAGGGCCGCTCTTCGTCGGCATAGCGTTGGTTGAGTTCGTCGACGACGCCGTCGATGAACTCCGGCTCGAATTCCCCGCGCAGCACGCCGCAGATGCGCTTCGCCGTCAACGGCTCGCCTCCAACGAACAACAGCGCCTCGATCACCTGCGTTACCGAGACGCCGCCGTCCGTCTGCTCGTGCGGCGTCGCACCGTCGGCCGGCATGGCGGGAAAACCGACGGGGCCGATCCGGCCGGCGATGGCAGGGCGCGCCTCGTCCTCTGCCGCGGCAGCTTCTGCGATGTTCTCGGCAGCAACCGTCTCGGGCAGGGCCAGCTCGATTTCGTCGAGGGCCTCCAGCGCCCGCCGATAGGCATCTTCCAACTCGTCCTCGGAGGCTGCGAGCTCCCCGTGGACGCCGACCGGCTCAGAGTCCGACAGCCATGCATCGTCACCGTTTGACGTCACAGGTTTCGCTCCCTCGATGGGGTCCGGAGCCAAACGCGTCTGCGCCTGGATTTCGCCGGCGAGGACTATACGGCGGCCCCCGCAGGACGGGCAAGAGCGGAACGAATTGCAATTCCGCAGGGCGGGTGCTACGCTCGATTTTCGGACGCTGCCTCTCGGTTTCTGGAGGAGAAGCTCGATGAATGCTCGGCCCCGCGCCGGTCAGCCGGCGGGCGATCGTGCCGGTTTTACGCTGGTGGAATTGCTGGTGGTGATCGCGATCATCGCCATTCTGATTGCGCTGTTGTTGCCCGCCGTCCAGCAGGTCCGCGAGTCGGCCCGGCAGACGCAGTGCCAGAACAACATGAGCCAGCTCATCAAGGCGCTGCACAATTACCACGGGTCGCATAACTCGTTCCCGTCGGGCTTCATTGTGAACGTCAACCCGGGTCTGCAGGCTCAGCTTCCCGAGGCCGTGGTGCTCCCCACCGATCCGCAGCCGGTCACGCTGCCGGCCGGTACGCAGTGGCCGGTCAGCGCCAACTGGAGCTGGCACGCCTTCCTGCTCCCGCAGATGGACATGGCGACCGTTGGCGTCGACTTCCGCCAGCCGAAGACGACCGCCAACAACCAGGCGGCGATCATGACCGAAATCGAGAGTTATGTCTGTCCCAGCGCCGCGCTGCCCGGCGCACGGCCGGCCGGGCTGGCGTACAGTACCTACCGCGCGTGCATCGGCACCGGTCCCTCGAACGGCACCATGTATGCCAACAGCTCCGTCAACTTCCGCGATATTACGGACTCGACGACGCAGACAATTCTCGTCGGCGAAGCGATGTACGGCTTCTGGGGCGACGGAGACAGTTGCTGCGTGCGCGTCCACAACCGCATCAACGATCCCAACGACCCCAACGACGACAACGATACGCCGGCCTTCGGGTACTTCGATAGGGTGAACGGACCCGTCGGCACGCCTCCGCGCTACCTGTTCAGCTTCGGCAGCTACCATCCCGAGATTATCCATTTCGGAATGGCTGACGGCCACGTGCAGTCGATCTCCAAGACGATCGACTGGACCGTGTTCCGCATGCTGGCGACGCGCAACGGCGGCGAGCGCGTGCCGGACTTCTAAGAGCGGGCCAATCGCTTGCCTTCCTGATACAGGTCTTCCATCTCGCGGAGCGACGCCTCGCGGACCGTGCGGCCTTCACTCGCCAGACGGCGCTCGACATAGCGGAACCGCTCCTCGAATTTGCGGTTGCTGCGGCGGAGCGCCTCCTCGGGATTGACGCCCCAGCGGCGGGCGATGTTGGCGATGACGAACAGCACGTCGCCGATCTCGCCCTCGATGCGTGCCAGCCGCTCGCGGTCTTCGACCGGCTCGTCCGGCGAGCGTGCGGCGTCGACGGTCGCGGCGACGTGCGGCACGTTTCCATCTTCAAACAGCTCGCGGGCCAGTTCGTCCAGCTCTTCGCGCAGCTTGTCGAACAGCATCGCCCGCTGCGGAAAATCGTAACCCACGGCGGCCGCGCGTTTCTGGATGCGGGCCGAGCGGGACAGTTGCGGAAGGGCTTTCGGTAAACCGTCAAAGATAGATTCGCGCTGCTTCTCGCGAGCCTTGGCGGATTCCCAATGGCTGCGGACATCGCTCACCGAATCCACCGTCGCACTGGCGAACACGTGCGGGTGCCGCTCGATCATTTTTTGCGTGATGCCCTCGACGACCTCGATGAGATCGAAGCGCCCTTCATCGGCCGCAATCTGCGCATCGAGCACGACCTGCAACAGGAGATCGCCCAGCTCTTCGCAGATGGCCTGGTCGTCGCCGGCGTCGATCGCCTCCAGCAACTCGTAGCATTCTTCGAGCGTGTAGGGTTTGATCGTCTCGAGCGTCTGCTGCCGGTCCCAGGGACAGCCCTCAGGAGAGCGCAGCTTCGCCACGACTTCACAGAACCGCTGAAACACCTGCGGCATGCGGGCGGGATCGGGCGGCGTGCCGGGCGGCGCGGATGGGCGTGAAGCTTGCTGGTGGTCGCTCATGGGCGCGAGTGTACGTCCGCGGCTTTGCCGCCGTCAAAGAGTCACACGTTGACGCGCGCGTTGCACGGGCTGGCGCAGAAAGCCGGCAATCGGGTAGAATTGAAGGTCCCGCACAGCCAGAGCACTTGGGCCCGTCCCTCTCGTCCGCGGTCTCGCGAATTCATCAATCCCATGCGTCCCGAGCACCCGTGAACAACCCCTGGATTGCACCGCTGGTCGGCGGCGTGGTGGCCTTCATCGGGCTATTGATGATGCGTCACCACGTCATCCGCTGGCGGACGCAGAAGAACGACCCGGAGCTGGAATCCGGCGAGCGCCAGCACTACTACGCCCGCTATCGCCGCCGGATGCAGACCAGCGGACTGCTGGCACTGATCGGTCCGCTCATAGTCCTCAGTGATCCTGAGATCCTTCCCTGGCGCAAAGCCCCCGGCTGGTACGGCGTTTACCTGGTTTGCCTGTTGTGCCTGGTGGTGTGGGTGATCCTGCAGGCGGTGGGGGACATGGCTTCGACCAAAGCGCATTCGCGGGTGAGCCTGGCCCGCATCCGCCGCGAGCAGCGCGAGCTGGAGCAGAAGCTCGCCGAGCTGAAAAGCCGCCGCTCCAACGGCCGCCACGCCGACGACTGAGCACTGGGGTGGGTGGCACTGGCAGCTCGTCTGCCAGTGTCGAGTGGTTCTCACGCAACCAAGAGTTCGGGTGCGTTCGCAAACGTCTTAGGTCTCGCACGGGATGGCAAGCATCCCGTGGCACCCGCAATTCGCCAACTCCGCGACTTTCAGCCCGTTGAACACTGAGCTATCCGCGCTCGCGCAGTGTCCGGTGGGCCTTGTTGGCGTCGATCAGCGACTGCCGCACTTCCAGGCTTAGCGACTCCGGCTGGCGGCAGGCGCGGCGGAGGGCTTCGATCGCGTGGGCGAATCTGCTTTCCAGGTTGCGGCGGAAGTCTGGCTCGCGGCCCGACAGTCGGCAGTTCACGGCCACCTGCAGAAAGCGGTACAAGGCCCCGTTGGCGTCGTTGGACAAGAGCACGGCGCGGCGGCCGTTCGTGGCGTGCAGCGCGTCGAGCTCCTGCTGGCAGCCGTCGAAGTCTTCGCGCCGCCAGGCGTCCATGAAGCTGTCGAGCCGCCCCGCGACTTCCGCACACAGGTCGATTCGCCGCGGCCACACCTCGCGCGCCCAGGGGTTGCCCATCCCAAGCTTGTGGAGCACGAGCAGGATCAGCGAGGCGCCGGCCAGACCCACCAGCACGAGCGCGAGCGGAGTCAGCCGCCAGCGGAAGCCGTTGGTCCCCGCACCGCTGGAACGCGAAGGCGCGGCCGTGCGGCTGTCGCCCGCCGTGTCGCCGTCGGTGATGATGATGTTCGGCGGAAGCCGCGGCGGACCCGGATCGGCAGTGTTTTGCGGCCGGGGCTGGGGCTGGATGATGAGCACGCTGCCGGCTTCCACCGTGACGCCGCCGGGGCGTGCGAGCACGCTGCCCGCTTCAAATTCCCCGGACCGGCCGCGGGGCACGAGCACACTGCCGGATTCGAAGTCGTCGAAGCGCCGCCGTAAATCGAGTACGCTGCCGGCCTCTCCGCGCGGCGGCGGATCGTTCAGAAAGCTGCCGGCTTCGCGGCGGGGCAGGGGATCGTTCAGAAAGCTGCCAGCTTCGGGTTCGCGGCCGCGATCGAGCACGCTTCCCGATTCCTGGCCGAAGCTCGGCCCGCCGCAGCCGCTCAACAAAGCGCACGGCAGTAACGAAAGCGCGAGGCAGACGGTCGTTGAGCGAGTGAGATTCACAGCTAAGGCAACGGCTTCGAGGACGGGAATGCGCACCGCCTGCGGAACGTGGCGGCGAGGGTGCGCGGCAGGTGGGATTCGGAGGCCACAAGGCCCTCAAATCCACTATAGTCCAGCAAAGAGGCAGCACAAGAGAAATGCCCGCAGCCCGCGGCCGTTTCAGCTCTTGCAGTAGCCCGACGCGTCAGCGAGGGAACCCTTGCAGTAGCCCGACGCGTCAGCGAGGGAACCTTCCTCGTCCCCTGGCGGTGCGTCTTAGGGGATGCCGATCAGCTTGTGCGTCTGCAGGCTCAGCCGCCAACTTGGGTGCGCCAGGCAATACTCCGTCGCCAGCCGCACGTTCCGCTCCCTGTCCGGTCCGTCCATCGGCTGCAGGTAGAAGTTGCGAAATTGGAGCCGAGCGAAGCGTTCCGGTTCGGCCCCCGGCTGCGGGTAGACCAGCTTCAACTCGTCACCCTCGGTCGCGACCAGCTCCGCACCGGCCTTCGGACTGACGCACAGCCAGTCGATACCGGGAGGCGGCCGACGGGTCCCGTTCGTCTCCACCGCGACCTCGAACCCCGCGGCGTGCAGTGCCGCAATCAGTGGCTCATCGAACTGCAACAGTGGTTCGCCACCCGTGCAGACGACGAAACGATTTGCTCCCCCCCTTACTAAGGGGGGGCTGGGGGGGGTCGGAGCGTCCTCGCGCGAAGAGGCAACCGTTGACGCAAAGGTTGCGGACGGGTTGGAAGTGGAATGGACGACGGCGGCGGGCCAGTGGGCGCTCACCGCGGCGGCGAGTTCACGAGCGGACGCGAAGCGGCCGCCGCCGGGACCGTCGAGACCTGCGAAGTCGGTGTCGCAGAACCGGCAGACGGCCGTCTCGCGGTCGTCTTCGAGTCCGCTCCAGAGGTTGCAGCCGGCGAAGCGCAAGAACACGGCCGGCCGCCCCGTGTTGGCCCCTTCGCCCTGCAAAGTGTAATAGATTTCCTTGACCGCGTAGCTCATCGCCGGCCGCCGCCCGCCAGTTCGCGCTCCAGCTCCTCGAACAGCCCGCTCAGCCGTTCGCCCCCTAAGTCAGGATATAAGAGCCGCGTGATCGTCACCAGTCGCCGGCATTCCTCGCGCTCTTCCAGCAACAGAGCCGTGCGAGCCACGTGGTAGCGGGCTTCGAGCCAGCTCTCGCTACCGGGCGCCTCGGCGGCTTCGAGCTTGCGCCAATGCTGCCGGGCCTTCTCCAGACACTCGCGCGTCCCGCAGCGGACAAGCTGGTCCGCCAACTCCCGCCGCAGCCCGACATCCCGGGGCGACGCTTCCACAAGCGTCTCGTAAATGGCGAGCGCTTTCTGCGGCTGTCCCGCGGTGGTGTGCGCTTCGGCGAGCGATCGGTCGAGCATCACCCGCTCGGCCGCGGACAGTTCATTGCGCCGGCCCTCCAGCTCTCCCGCGGCACGCAATTGAAGCTGGGCGATGCGGAAGCGGATCGTGCTGGAGGCTCCTTCGGCCGCACGCGACAATCCATCGAGAACCGACAGCAGCTCCGCCGGACTCGACGCGGTCGTGCGTTCGATGAGAGCGGCCGCTTCGTTGTATTTTGCCTGCCCGGCCAGCGAAATGATCCGCAGTTGCGTCGTCCGGTGCAGCAGTGTCTGGCGACGGCTGACGACGGCGGAATCTGAGGACGCGGGATCGGACGACTGCGGCACCCCCCGGCCAGAGAGCACCTGCGCGAGCCATGAATCGGCGGCGGCGTAGTCGGGGGCTTCCCCGCCCATCAGCAGCCGCGCCAGATGCACGGCGACCTCGGCCTGCGCGTCCGTCAGCGGCGGCTTCCACGACCGTGCGAAGCCGCTCAACTCCTCGACCGCCTCGCGCTCGAACTCGCGCCGCCGCTCGACGATTGCCTGGACGTTTGCGGCGTCGCCGGCCTGCGTCTCCAGGTGCTTCAAGTGTTCGACAACGGCGACATGGCAGCGGCCGATGGCCGCCTGTGCCGTCGGTCCGCGGCGATGTGCCGGCGGAATCGTACGATACAGCTCCAGCGCCCGCGTGCGCTGCAGCCGCGATTCTTCCAGCAGCCCCAGCATCCATGCGGCTTCGTGCGCGGTATCGCTGGATGCAAATCGACTGCGATGCTCCTCGAGCGCGCGGGTGTAGGCTTCGCGGTTTTCGCGGCTGGGGCTGGCCTCGTACACGCGGCCCAGACACCACGCCCCCAGGAGGTGTGCCTCCGCGGCGCGGGGATCTTCGGGATAATGCCGCGACAGGTCGACAAGATCGGCGGCGGCTTTGAGGTGCCGCCCTCGCTTCAGCTCGATCGATGCGCGGGTGTGGCCGAACTCAAAAGCCGCGGCCGCGCAATTCTGCTCGCGGGCCAGATCGAATGCGGCGGTGTAGCCGGCGTGCGCTCCATCGAGATCACCCGCGGCAAACGCGGCCCGCGCGGTCTGCACGAGCGCGGCGAGTTCGGGACCGTACTCCTGCACTTCGCGAACCTGATCGCGCACCGTCTCGCACCGCCAGGCCCAGTAGCCGCCGGCTTCTGCGGCGGCTCGCTCGACGCTGGCATCGAGCGCCGCCAGCAGGTCCGTCGCCAGTGCGGCCTCGCCTCTGGAGACGGCGAGCTTCCAGTTGGCCGCGAGGGCGCGGACATCGAGAAAGTGCAATTCGCCCGCAACGAAGCGGTATCGCCGGCGATGGGCCGACAAACGAGACGCGGCATCGGGCGCCTGTCCCTGGTCGAGCAGCAGGCGCACGCGCTCGGCCACGACCCGGTCGGCGAGTTCCCGCGGGACCTGCTCGCCTTCCAGTTGCCCCAGCAGCCGGTCGGCCAACGGAAAATCGCCGCGCAGCCGGGCCGCCCGCGCCAGCAGCAGCCGGCTCTGGAGCACGAGCTCCGCCGCGGCCGCACCGCCGGCCAGTTGTTTGAGCCACGCCTCGGCGTCGAGCAGCGAACCCTGCCGATCGGCCGTGCCTTTGGGCGCCAGCTCGGCCAACTCGATCAGCCCGACTCCCAATGCGAATCGCACCGCGTCGAGCAGACGCCTCAATTCCGCCGCGTCCGTGTCGTTTCCGGATCCCGCGCCCGCCGCCGCTTTGCGGTGCTCGATCTTGAGCTGTTCCTCCTGCGCTTTGAGCAGGTCGAGACCCCGCTCGAGCACGCCGCGCGCCTTGTCGCGGCCATGCGCGTCGTGTGGAAAGCTCTCGATCAGACTGGCAAGAAACTCGCCGCGATGAATCCACAGGACCGCGCGCTGGACTTCCAGCTCGCGCCGGCGGGGCACGCTTGCGTTCTTCAGCAGTTCGGCGACGACGCCATCGGCGCGCTCCCACAGCTCGCGCTGCTCGTCGGGAGCGGCAAAGCGGGCGTGCTCGCTGAACGTGCGCGACAGCTCCAGCGTCAGTTCGACGCGATCGTTGGCGCCGATCCGCGGTCGCGTCAGCCGTTCGAGCAATTCGCCCTCGGCCAGCGAGAACAATCCGCGCCGCCGTAACTCGCTGTAGAAGCGAGCATCCGGATCGTCGCCGTTGTCCGCCCTCAAGAGTGTTGGGAGCAAAACCAAAGCAGCGACGGCGCGCAGGACGAGACGCGACCAAGTCCCGTACCGGGACGTGCCGTGGGCGAAGCGAGAACGCAAAAGGTAGGGCAGGGCGGCCACACCGGAACGCTATGGCAAAGCCCGCGTGGCGACAAGAGCGGCTCGCGTCGCCTATTGCAACGGATTGATGATGAGCGGCCGGCTCATTGCGCAGCTCGCAGCCGTGCCTTGACCTCATCCCAAGGTGAGCCGGCCTTGGGATCATCGCGATAAGCATCCAGCCGGCGCTGCAGGTCGTCTTGTTGAGCCTGCGTCAGCGGAAGGTCATCTCCGTCAGCCGCAATGCTATCCCAAAGCTCTTCAACGAGCACGATCCGTTCCTCAACTGTGAGCCGGTCGAGCCCGAGAGTCTTCAGCAACACGGCCATCTGTTGAATCCTGAACGCGATGAAGGCGAAATGGCGCTGATTTGCATCATAGCAGGTCGACAGGCTCGCTCGGAAGAACTGCTTCGGCACGCGATGCCGCGTCCACGGTGGCTCCACCCTCTTCCGCCGCCGGCGAAGAGACGTGCTCGGGCGGCTGGGCCGCGTTCGGCCGCGTGTCGAAGCCGAACACGACCGCGACCGCAGCGACGATCAGCCCGAAGCCTACCATGTAGTTCCACCGGATTGGCTCGCGAAGATAGAGCACGCAGAAGGCGCAGAACACCACCAGCGTGATTACCTCCTGCATGACCTTGAGCTGCGGAGCCGTGAAACGGAGGTGGCCGATGCGGTTGGCGGGGACCTGGAAACAGTACTCCACAAAGGCGATCAGCCAACTGACTAGAATGGCGATCCACAGCGGACTGTCTTTGAACTTCAGATGTCCGTACCAGGCGAACGTCATGAAGACGTTGGAGATCGTCAGCAGGATGACGGTCCGCATATCTCGCTCCCGTGGGTGTTGATCCGTCTGATTCTCGCAGCACGCGTTACGCGTCGATTGGGGGACAGGACATCCGCCGCTGCCACGCGCCGGCGGCGGCGAAGGAGGCGGCAAACAGTACATACCCAATCGCTATTCCCCAAGCACGGAAACCGGT
>JAHWKJ010000585.1 GCA_019347905.1 Planctomycetota bacterium | reverse complement strand
GGCCCGCAGCCGCTGGCCGCCGCCGATCTCCCCGCGGCCGTCAACCCGCTCGACCTGGCCAGCTCGTTCATCGTCAATATGCTGGAAGTGCCGGGCGAGGCTCAGATCATGATCCGCGTGCGGATCGCCGAGCTGAAGCGCTCCGAACTGAAGCGGATGGGCATCAACCTGTCGCGGCTGATCAACGACGGCCGGCACTTCGTCAGCTCGACGATGGGCGGGTCCCCCTCGACGCTCACGGGCATCTTCGAGAACGGCGAGGCGACATTCCTGCTCAACGCGCTGGCGGCCAACGGCGTTGCCCGCATCCTCTCCGAACCCACGCTCACCGTCGTCAGCGGGCATTCCGCCAGCTTCCTGTCCGGCAACGAATTCGCCGTGCCCACCGTCGTGGGCGTCGACGGCGTCGCCGGGCAGACGACGACGTTCCGCGGCTACGGCACGTCGATGATCGTGGTTCCCACGGTCATCGACCGCGATCTGATTCGCATGCGGATCGTGCCGGAGTTCAGCGCACTCGACGGCACGAGCGTCGGCGACATTCCCGGCTTGATCTCGAAGCGCGTGCAGACGACGGTCGAGCTGCGCGAGGGACAGACGATCGCCATCGCGGGGCTGATCAGCCACCAGATGTCGAGCGAGGTCTCGCGGATTCCGTGGATCAGCGAGATTCCGTGGGTGGGGCCGCACCTGTTCGCCGCCAAGCGGGCCACGCTGGACGAGACGGAGCTGCTCGTGCTGGTGACGCCCGAAATCGTGCGGCCGATGGATCCGGAAGAAGTGCCGCCCGTGCCGGGCTATGAAATCACGTACCCGCACGACGATCTGCTCTTCAAGCACGCGATTCCCGAGGGGCCGCCCGACACGCAGTATTACCAGGTGCCGCCGTACAACGGGATGGACCCGATTCTGGGGATTCCGGTGCCGTTCGGGAACTACAATCCCGCGCCGGCCACTCCGTTGTACTCGCCGCTGCCGACGGACCCCTACGGCCACGATCCCTACTCGCCGCGGAATCGTCCCGAGGGCGCGCCGCCGCGGAGCATGCCGCAGCCGCCGCCCCGGCCGCTCCCGCCCGAGCCGGCGCTTCAGGAGCCGTTGCCGGTGCCCGGCGGAGGCCATTCCTTCGATGGCGAGCCGACGGCGCCGACGGTCATTCCGCAGCGCGAATCGTCGCAGCCGGGCGATCCGCTCTCGGGTGGACCGGCGGCCGAGGGGTCGCAATGGACGACGAATCTGCGAGAAGCGCCCGATGCGCTTTCACCGGCAGGCGAAATCCCGCAGCACTCCGCGGAGTTGCGTGAGATCCATGCGCCGCCGCCAGCAATGGACATCCCCCCCCTAGCCGGCGGCATGAGCCCCATGGGCACGTTTTCGGATGCTGCACGGGTCGAGGATCCTGCTGCGCGGATGCAGGATCCACGAGCGGCACAAATCAGCGGCGGAGCCGAAATGACGGGGCTGCCAATTGATCGCGCACCGACAACACTGCCACACGGATATCGGCCGCCGCTGTTGCTTGGGCCGCCGTCGCACGACTCGTCCTACGATGCAGCGCCTCACGCCGGCTACGGCTTCAATTCCCAGCAGCCGCCGTCGGTGCAACCGTCCGCGACGAGTCAGCCGCCGCTGAACGATCGCCCGATCAGGGACTGGGGCGCCTACGATCCCGGGGGATTAGTCGCGCCGCCGAATGCGCGTCAGATGCCCGCGCCGCCCGCCGGACAACCCATGGAATGGGAGGGCAGGGGAGACTCCGCCGTTCCCGCGACGCCGCAACCCGGCGTGCTGCCCCCCGACCGCGGCTGGTCGACGGGGCGACGCCAGGCCACCGCCGAAGAGAGCGGCATCCTTCCCGCCGGCTACGATCGCAACCGTCACCTTCCGCCACGGCCGGCGACTGAACTCCGCAGACAGCAGCCGCAGACGAAGTTCCGCATGTATTCGCCGTCTCTGGGCGGGGGAACTAACCGATGAGCCGCAGCAGCGTTCAACTCACTCTGGGCGCCGGCGTTTGCCTCGGCGTGCTGGCCATTGCGGGCTGCAGCCGTCACTGGGCGCACCGCGAAGCCTCCATTCCCACGGTCTTTCCGCTGGGGAGCATCGTGCGGGCGCATTACCACACGATGCAGACCAACGGCGAAGCGGCCGACTTCATCGTGCACCGCAACGAGTTCGTGGGCAGCACCGCGGAACTGACGCCGCAGGGCAAGGACCACATCGTCGAGATCGCCGCCCGCATGCGGAGCGCACCGTTTCCCGTGCTGATCGAGCGCAGCGAGCACAACTCCGATCCCGAGCTGGATGCACACCGCCGCCGCATCGTGGCCCGCATCCTGCACGACTTCGGCGCTCCCGAGGCCGATCAGCGGACGATCGTCTCCGAAGCCTACGGCCGCGGCTTCAACTCGATTGAAGCCGAATTCGACTACTACCGCTTCCTCTACTCGCGGGGCGGTTTCGGCACGGGCGCAGCGGGCGGATTCGGCGGCGCCGGATTCGGCGGCGTCGGCACCGGCGCCGGATTCGGCGGAGCGGTCGGCTTCTGACGCGCCCGCTCGCAAGCCCACGGGTCGCGACCCGTGGGCTTTTTATAGCCGCCACAAACGAGCGCGATTGCCCGCGCGCGTGCCCGCGAGTATTCTCGGATCTCGAAGTGGGCCAGCCATTCGAGTCGAATCGGGACCGCGAAATGCCAGACACCGTCCGCATTGCCGTCATCGGGGCCGGAGCCGTCTCCGATTATCACCACGTGCCGGGGATTCGCATCGATCCGCGGGCCGAACTCGTCGCCGTGTGCGATCCCAACCAGGAGCTGCTCGCGCGGCGGCGCGAGGAGTGGTCGCCAAAGAAGGCCACCACCGACTACGAACAGATCGCGGCCGATCCCGACCTCGACGCCGTCATCATCGCCACGCCCAACTTCACGCACTTGCCAATCGCCCTGGCCTGCATCGAGGGCGGCAAGCACGTCATGTGCGAGAAGCCGCTGGGACTCTCCTTCGCCGACGCCGCCCGCATGTACCGCGCCGCCCGCGACCGCGGCGTGCGGCACATGACGGCCTTCACGTACCGCTTCGCACCGTCGCTGCGGTACCTCAAGCACCTCGTGCGGTCCGGCATGCTCGGCGAACCGCGGCACTTCCGCAGTCAGCGGTTCCTCGACCTGCCGGAGACGAGCTGGGGCTGGCGGCAGTACCGCGACAAGGCCGGGGCGGGGGATCTGTTCGACATGACGATCCACCGCATCGATTTCGCGCAGGACCTGCTGGGGCCGATCAGTTCGGTCACCGGCGCCGTGGCCACGTTCGCCCCGCGCGACAAGCTGGCCGACGGTTCGGCTTGCCCCCCGTCCGACGTGGACGACTGGTCGTCGCTGATCGGACTGTTCCAATCGGGCGCGGTCGGCGTGTGGGAAGGCAGCACGCTGATGAAGGGTTATCACAACAGCGGCCTGGGCTACGAACGGGCGGAGATCAACGGCAGCGAAGGCTCCGCCGCCTACGAGCTGACGGACCCGAACCACATCCGCATCGCGACCGGCGGCCTCGACATGGAGAAAAAGCCGGTGCCTCGCGAATTCCTCGTGGCGCCGGGCAGCCCGCGCGATCCGAATAAGGGCGACCCGAGCACCGTCTTCCGCTACGACCTCGTGTACGAGTTCGTCTCGGCGATCCTCGAGAACCGCGACGCCGTCCCCGGTTTCGACTGCGGCGCCCGAGCCCAAGCCGTCGCCGACGCGGTGCTGGAGTCGTTCGACAAGCGCCGCTGGGTCGACGTGCAAGCCCCGCTCAATTGAGAGGCCGCCGTTTAGCCGCGACTCGCCAGAGGAGCGCTCCGCTTCCACGTCCAGCGCCCGCGCATTCCCCGTTCCGCGCCCCCGCACCTCTGGCGAGTCGCGGCTAAACTGTTGCGCGCGCCGCGTCTAGCCACGCCCCA
>JAHWKJ010000081.1 GCA_019347905.1 Planctomycetota bacterium | reverse complement strand
CCGCTCCGCCTCAACGGAAATGAGCTGCGTGCCCTTCTCATTCCGCCCTCCTCTGGCCCCGGACCCTCGACTCTCGACATTTCGACCCTCACCTCTCGACCCTCAACCCTCGTCCCTTGACCAACAGGCAACTTGGCAAGATTCCAAGATTCCTACCCCCCGGCCCCCCGGCCATCTTGCTCCTCCTGACCCGGAATGGGCTGGGTCCGAATGGCCATCGAGGCGGGTCGACGAAAGGGCATCATGAGCGGCTCCCGGTTGGAGAGGTTCCGTTGATCTCTTCACCCATACGCGATCGGTTGCGCGCCTTGAGGTGGCTTTCCGCTTCTGTACCCATTGGAGCTTCGGCGCCCACCGCCGCAGCCAGCGGCCCGACGTCCGCTACCGTTGTTCCACCCCGCATCCGAAGCGTTCTGGCAACCGCTGACCAAGGCCGGCACTGCCGCGGAAACTCAAAGCAGCCGCGTCCGGCAGCCGTTGATCGAGTACGTCCAATCGCCGCACCACGGCGAAGGTCACGTTCTCACGGCTGCCGCCAGTCTTCAAGTGTGAGCGCAGGGATCCAGGCAAAGTGTGCGGTGTTGCCAGTGGCGAGGGTGCGTCCATGTTCCAGGGCCGTGGCGGCAATGAACAGGTCGGCATCGCCGTGTGGGTGGCCTCCCCTCCGTGCCAGCACCCACAGATCGGCGGCCCGGTCGAAAATCGCGTCTGTCAGCGGCAGCACGAGCGACTTCTGACACAGTGCGGCAAAGCGGGCGAGCTGCCTCGCGGCACCCTGTTCCTTGTAGCCCCGCACGATCTCGAACCGCGTGAACACCGAGAAGGCAAACTGGCCGTGAATCCGCAGGTAATCGGCGGACTTCTGCACGACGGCGGCGTTCCGCTGCCTGAGCACCTCGGAAAGGATGTCGGTGTCGAGCAGCGATGCGTCCATCAATCACTCGAACGAGCGCGCCGCGGGAGAGCGCACGATCGACGCTTCAATGCGATCGATCTCCTCGTCCGTCAGGCCCTCGTACACGTTGCACCATTCCGGAAGTTCCGCCGGCCGCTCCGTAGACGCCTCTGTCGGCTCGGGCACTGAAACCGGCGAACTGCCGCTGAGAATCCGGATGGCGACCTGCTCGTTCACGTGGAGCGCCTGACCCACCACGCGCTCCAGGGCCTGGCGGTCGGCAGCGGAGAGATCCCGAACGTGGCGAACAACAGTTTCCATGCCGCAATTCTACCGAAGCAGCCGGAGCAAGGCCAAGGTGCGGTCGGAATGGGAACGTGAAGGATTCAGAATTCGCGGAGCGTTCTTCCAGCAGCCTTGCACTCTGAAGCAATCATCGCTAACTTGTCGGCACCCTCGGAAGGATTGCTCGGTGCAACGTGCATCGGCCCCAATTCCGTAGGGAGGCACGGCAGTGAGCTCATTGCGAGCCACTTGCCAAGGAGCAAAACAATGGCCACATTGCGCTTTCCGACCCGCCAGTTCCGCTCTCTTCCGTCGCCCGACGCCCCCGAGTCCAAGACTCGGTCGAAGGCCATGAAGGACCGTTCCCCCGAAAGGGAACCGAGCGTCGGGATGTTCTACACCCCCGCTGCAGAAGTCCCCGCGGGACTCTGGGACTGGCGCGACGTCAACCCCCGCGAAGTCAATCGGCGGAGTTCCGTTTACCGAGCGATCACGGAGACCCTCACAGGCTCACCGCAGCGCTTCCATGAACGGAATCGCGGGATCACGGTCGTCGCAGAGGATGTTGCTTACGACGCGAAGCAGCATCAGGTCGTCCTTTACCTCAGCGATCTCAAACTTCACGGCGTCGTTGATGGTGCTCATACGCTGGACGCGATTCTGGAGGCACAAAAGAGCCCACCCGAGTCGGGATTGAAGGCCCATGTTTTTGTTAAAGCGTTCATGGGCATCGACTCGGACCAGATTGCCGAGATTGCTGGCGGGTTGAATACAAGCCAGCAAGTCGACCTCAAGAGCCTTGAGAATCTGCGCGACCACTTCGACCAGCTTCAGCAGGTGTTGGCGAATGAGCCATACGCCGGCGACATCGCGTACAAGATGAACGAGGTCGCGCCCGTCGACGTTCGAGAGATCCTCTACTACCTCGCAGTATTCGACTGCAGCCTCTACAACGAGAAGAAGCATCCCGTTGCCCTCTTTGGACGCAAGGAGGGTATCGTTCGCCGATTTGCCGAGCAGGCCTCCGATCCCAAGGACGCGGGTGACTCATTTCGGATCCTGATTACCAAGGCACCGGATATCCTTCGATTGCGGGATTTGATCGAGAAGCACGCCCTGCAACTCCCCATCGGCCGGTACAAGGCAGGGAAGGGAATGCGCGTTCGCAGCGAATCCCATCGCGAGAACTCGCTCGTGTTTCTCAAAGAGACTGTCAATGGCAAGATTCCACTCGGCTGGATTATGCCGATGCTGGCCGGTTTTCGTGCGAACGTCGAATGGAACAAGCCGAAGGGAAGTTTCAGCTGGATCGTTCCTATTGATGAGTTGCTTCACTCGTGCATCGACCGACTGGTCTTGGGGATCCAAGAAGTTCACGAGCAGGAGAACAGCCGGCCTGAATACGTCGGCCGAAACGCAATCTCGTGGCGCATGAGCTACAACGCGGTCTCTCAGGCGATTCTCGAATGGCAATTGGCACGAGCGAGGCGCTCCCGCTAATCTCGAATTGTCGAGACCGCGAAAGCGGTCTGTCTCAAGGAGGGACCGAGCTCGGAAAGCGAGCTCGGAAAGGAGCGCGAGCTGGAAAGGGAGCTGGAAAGGGGGAGCTGGAAAGGGGACATTCTGGTTTTTCGGGGGCGGCCAGCCAGAGTAGCGCTGGGCTCTTTCGCTTGAAGAAGCGATGAGCCGGGCAACTGCAGTCGCCATTCGGCCCCCGCTCAACGGTGGAACCTTCCGAATCAACCGATTGAAGCAGAATGGCCCCGCTCCGAGTGGGGCACCGTCATCACAGCTTCGGCAACTCGTCGACGAGTTCGCAACCCTGGCGGCGGACCTTCTGCAGTTCGTCGGAGCGGTCTTCGCCGCGGCGCTTGGCTTTCTGGAGTTGCTCGAAGCGGCTGTGGCATTTGCGGATGCGGGTCAGGTCGCAGCCACGCCCGCCTCTTCGTAGACGGCTTTGATGCCCTCGAGGGCCCGTTCGACGGCCGGCCTTTCCCAAGGGAGATCTTGAATTCATTCGCGGCCACGTCTGAGCGGGCGACTGGTTGAGGCGGAAGCCGTCGCAACCACGAATGACGCGGATGGGCGCGGATCACTGCCAGCCGCCTGCCCTGCACCGATCCGTGCGATCGGTGTTATCTGTGGTGGAGGCTGCCAGCTCGCTGTCCCCGCGCGGCGTGCTCGCACCTAATCAATCGAGAATGCCAATCGTCGAGAGGCGGTCGATGGCATCCTCGATCTGCGCCTCCTGGAACTTCTCGCCCTTGAGGGCGCGGAGACGCGAGCGGACGGCGTCCCGGGAGGGGGTGCCGCGGCCGCTGGCTTTCAGTTGGCGATACGCGAAGTGCAGCGTCGCCATCAGTTCGAGACGGTCCGGTTCGAGTGGCAACAGGGCCGTGACGATTTCGCCGACCGTCCTGGTGTGGGGTGCAAGATTCGGATGGGCGGCGATGAGCTCGTCGGCGTTGTCCGCCGCGACGTAGTTCGAGTACCGCTCGTGCGGCGAATGGTCGGCGAGGACTCCGTCTGCCACAAGCCATTCGATGTCGCGGGAAATCTCGTCGCAATAGGGGCCGTAGAAGTGAATGTCGAAGCGGTAGCGCATCGGCACGCCGCGCACCTGAAGGAGATAGACGATCTTCTGGAAGGCCGTGCGGCCGAGATAGCCGCCCCTGCGGTCGAGAATCTCGGCCGTTTCGCGGGCCACGAGGGCCAGGAGGGCATGGTCCTGCGTACCAGTGATGCGGAGCGTCACGATCTTCCTCCCTGTCGGTGGTATTCTGCGACGGCGAACTGCTGGATCCGCGATTTCAGCGCAAGATCGTCTGCCGGCAGATCGCAGAAAATGCGGGCGATTTGAAAGCGTCGCGGCACGCGCCGCAGGATGTGACTCTGCTCTCCCAGCGGCCGCTTATGACCGCCGGCGGTAATGACGGGTAATCTGACGAGTCCATCCGCGTCCAGATCGTCGGGCACCAGCAGCTTATGAATGGACGCATCGGCGTGGTCCCACTGGAAGTCGAGGTCGGGGAATTCCTGCTGCAACCGCTCGAAGACGACTCCCGAGTAGCCGAGGTCGAACGCGTTGGTGTTTTCGCCGGTCTCGTGGACCAGGCGATGGTGCCGCCGGTCGCGGATGCGTGACGCCCACTTGCGGACCGATTCATCATCGCCCTCGGCGTCGCGGAAGATTTCAGCCATCGCCGTGACATCGTTCTGAGCCAGGATCTTCTCCGGCGTGTCGAGCCAGTCCCGGCCTTTGGCGTCGAAGTAGTTGCGGAGATACAAGTCGTAAATGCGGCGGACGCGATGGTAGTAAACCTGCGTGTTCATCTGGTAGCGAGCGAGGATCAGCGCTTCGAACGTGTGGATGCCGCCGCGGTCGAGGGCGATCTGCAGCGAACTGGCCGGTCCTTCGTCGAGTGCCAGCGACTCGATCATCCGCCGGTAGTCGAAGCGGCCGTATTCGACGCCGCAGTGCAGCGAGTCGCGCAGCAGGTAATCGGTTCGGTCCGCGTCCATCTGCCCGGAGATGATGTCTCCAAGAATCTGAAGCTGCGGCGCCAACTCCGGGCCACCGTGAATGAGCCTGGCGACAGATTGTGGTGAATCCTGACCGAATCGCTTGCGGATCGCGTCCCCCATCAGCTCTGCATCGCAGATGATACTGACGGTCAATGCTTCATGGCTTGAGCCAGCGTGGATGACCGCTTCCGCCGCGTGGGAAAACGGCGCGTGTCCTACGTCGTGAAGCAGAGCAGCGAGCCGAAGGACCTGGCGTGCAAGGGCGAGCGGCTGATCCTCAAATCCGGCGACTTCGCGAAACGTTGACTCCAGCAGGTCGCCGCGAACCGCAGCCAGACGATCGAAGGCCCGTGTTGCGAGTTCCATCACGCCGAGCGAGTGCTCGAAGCGCGAGTGCGTCGCCCCTGGATACAGGTACTCGGTCAGGGCAAGTTGCTTGATGTGCCGCAACCTGCGAAACAGGCGGTGGTCGACAATCCGCCGCTCGTTTTCGGAGAAGTGAATGAATCCGTGGACGGGACAGCGAACGCGGAAGCGTGGATGGTCGGCTTCCGTGAGGAACTGCGGCAGACGAAATGAGGCCATCGGTCGCTGCGAGTGGACGCGGGGAAGCGGACAGGGGGCACGATCTGCCTGCTTGCGAACATGTGTACACAAAGTCAGAGCAAGTGGCAAGCGTGGACGCCATTTCAATAATTTCACAGGCTCGTCGAATGGGCGCCTCCGGCCAGATCACGAACCAAACCGACCCATCACAGCAGCCCCTCCTGGGACAACGCTTCGGCGGCCTACGCCTTGACCACGGCGGACGCATCAGCGATCCTTTGCGCATGCCTCCGACTGTGTCGCGCATCGACGATGAGCCGGTGATCTCATGAGGCCATCGCCATCCCGCCGCCGGATGCTCTCCGCCAGCCTGGGTGCACTCGGGCTGCCGGGTTTCCTGCGGCTCAAGGGACAGGCGCGGGCAGGGACGGCGGTCGCTTCCCGCCGCACGGCGCGGTCGTGCATTGTGCTCTACTGCTGGGGCGGGATGAGCCATCACGAGACGTTCGATCCCAAGCCGGACGCGCCGGCCGAAATCCGCGGTGAGTTCCGTCCCATCTCCACCGCCGTTCCCGGCGTCTTCGTAGGCGAGCACATCCCGCGGCTGGCGGCTGTGATGGATCGGCTGGCGGTGATCCGCTCGATTCATCACGACAGCAGCGCCCATGGCAAGGGCATGTATTGGAACCTGACGGGGCATGCTCCGCCCCAGGCGGCCGTCGCTGCGAACCTGCCGCCTTCCTCCGAAGACTGGCCGTCACTCGGAGCGATGATTTCCAGGTTCCGCGCGGCGCCGCGGGGCGTGCCACGCAGTGTGCGGCTGCCTTATCCGCTGGTCGATAACGACACGCTGCAGGCGGGTGAGTACGGCGGCTGGCTGGGTCTGGAGTACGATCCGATCGTCATGCGGACCCCCGCCGGCAGAGAGTTTGGCGGCGTCTCCCGCAGCCTCGGTTCGGCCGTGCTCAACCTTTCGGAGCCGATCGACATCGAGCGGCTGGCGACGCGGCAGTCGCTGATCCGTTCGCTCGAGCATTCCGTGAGCACCGACGCCGATTTCACCGGCTTTGAGCATTTCCGGGAGCTCGCCGGCGAATTGCTCAGACAATCGGCTGTCCGGGAGGCCTATCGGCTCGACCGCGAAGACGTGCGGGTTCGCGAATCCTACGGCGATCATCTCTGCGGGCAGAGCCTGCTGCTGGCGCGCCGGCTGACGGAAGCCGGTGTGCCGGTGGTCACAGTCTGTTGTGCGGCCGGGGACCTCAACGGCTCGGCGGGCGACCACTGGGACACGCATGGTAACAACTTTCAGCGTCTGCGCGAGACGATGCTGCCGGTCTTCGATCGTGCCGCCTCGGCGCTGATCAGCGACCTCGAGCAGCGTGGTACTCTGGACGACACGCTGGTGGTGATGCTCACCGACTTCGGCCGCACGCCGAGGATCAACGGTGGTGCGGGCCGCGACCATTACCCCGGCGTCTATTCGGTCTTTCTCGCCGGCGGCGGCGTTCGGGGCGGGCAGGTTTACGGCTCCAGCGACGCGCACGGCGCCCTGCCGAAGTCCCACGCCTGCACGCCGGCTGACGTGCATGCCACGATTTTCCAGGCCCTGGGTATCTCTCCACGGGCCGAGATCCACGACCGGCTCGGCCGGCCGTTCCCCGTCAGCGATGGACAGGTCCTGCCGTTGTTGGGCTGAGACCGGCAGCAATTCCCGAGAGGAGAAGGGCCATGCATCGCTGCGGACTGTCTGGCGTTCTGGTGCTCGTGCTTCTGTCTGCTGCCGACGCTGCCGGCCCGCCGCCCTTTCCGTACGTGCGGGCCCGGGCGTATCACATCCTGCCCGAGACGCATAACAACGAGTCCGGGTACTTCTCGCTGTGCGAAGGGCGGAACGGAAAGATCTACGTCGGCACGACCCGCTACGGAGAGAACTCGTTCCTGGTCGAGTTCGATCCCGCGAAAGAAACGCAGCGGATCGTACTCGACACGCACAAGGTCTGCGGCGTTACGGCCAGTGGGTTTGCGGCCCAGGCCAAGATTCACACGCCCAACTTCGTCGGCGCGTCCGGGACCATCTACGTGGGCAGCAAGCAGGGCTACCCGCAAGAGGGTGACACGCAGGAGTTCCCCGGCGGCTACGTCATGACCTACAGCCCGTCTGAGGACAAGCCCCGCTGCCTGGGCATGGCCAAACCCGGCTACGGTGTCGGAGACGTCGTGGCCGACGAATCTCGCGAACTCCTGTACGTGGTGGCCGAGCGTGTCACGCCCGACCAGCCCATGCACTGGATGCTCGGCAAATTGCAAGGCGGCGACTATCGCGAACTGGGTCCGCAGCCGACGCCCTATGCCACCACGCTGGTCGATCGCCGCGGCCGGGCCAGCATTCTCGATGGGCAGTTCCGGCTGGTCCAGTACGATCCCAAGACGGACGGCGTCTCGGCGCGCGACATCCTGCTCGACGGCAAGCCGTTCCGTCCCGCCGACCGCAACTCGATTCCCACATGGAAGCTGGCCGACGACGGGCAGACGGCGTGGCTGATTCTGATGGACGACCCGACGCTGATCTCGATCGACCTGGAAGGCGCCGGCGAGACCGTCGCGGCGCGCAGCCACGGCCGGCTGATTGACGGAACGGCCCCCGACTGCCGCTGCGGGCTGGACATCGGACCGAAGGGCCGCATCTACGCCGTCGTGCGGGTCAACAACGACACCGGCTTCGGCACGGGCTATCTGCATCACCTGCTGCAGTTCGATCCGTCTACCGGCCAGAAGCGCGACCTGGGTGTCCTGGCGGTCGAGAATCCGGACTTCTTCGATTTCGGTCCCGGCCCCGACGGCAAGCCGAAGCCCTGGACGCACGGCTTCCATCGCCTGCCGGACGGCACGCTGACGCCGCTGCACCATCACATGGCACTG
Organism: Planctomycetota bacterium; assembly: GCA_019347905.1. Taxonomy (GTDB): domain Bacteria; phylum Planctomycetota; class Planctomycetia; order Planctomycetales; family Planctomycetaceae; genus JAHWKJ01. The sequence goes on along the minus strand of JAHWKJ010000081.1, from coordinate 7,253 downwards.
ATCGCGGCCCGCGACGGCACGGTGTATGTGACGATCCTCTATCCGTTCACGCTGCTGAGGATCAGGTCATGACTCGACTGCGGCCGCTTCTCATGCTGGGGCTGTGGCTGTGTACGGCCGCAAGAGCCGCAGACGGCGGCGAAGTGCTGCTGGTTGTGGACCGCCCGTTGACTGCGGCAGCCAGTCTGGCGCTGGCCGATCTTGAAAGTGCACTGGAAGCGCGGAAGATCGCCTCAACGCGGCGGCCCTCGCTGGACGACAGCCGATCGCCGCGCCTCGTGATCGGTATCGCCGGTTCTTCCCCGCTCGTGGATGGCCTGCTGCGGTCGGCAATTATCAACCTGCCGGAAGAGCCGGAATCGCTGTGCATCCGGCAGGTGGAGGCGACGGGAGGCAGCGTCCTCTTGATCGCCGGCCGCGATTCGGTCGGGTTGAGCTATGCGCTGCTGGAGGCGGCTGCGGCCATCGAGAAGGCGCCGCCCGCCGAGGACCCACTGGGGCACATCCCTGAGGTTGTGGAGCGGCCTTTCCTCAAACATCGCAGCGTCACCATTCATCCCGCCAACGCCGATCTGGAGGCCGACTGGTACTACGACGAAGATTTCTGGCGGTGGTACTTCGGCATGCTGGCCCGCTGCCGCTTCAACAACTTCACGCTCGCGTTCGCCGACCAGACCAACTACCTCAACCCGGTTTACGCGTGGCTGGTCGACGTGCCGGGATTCGAGGACGTGAAGCCGCGCGGCCTTACCGCCGCCGATCGGGAGCGCAACCTCCGCATGCTCGGCCGCATTGCGGAGCTGGCCCGCGAGCGCGGTCTCAGTTTCACGTTTGGCGTCTGGACCCAGCAGCCCGTGGAAGCCTACGGCGGCGAAGTGCTCGTCACGCGAATGCCCGAGGGCGAAGCGTTCACGCGCTACTGCGCCCAAGGTCTCCAGATGGTGCTCCAGGCCTGTCCCGCTATCACCGGCGTGCAGTTTCGCATGAATGCCGAGAGCGGCATCAGCGAAGATGAGCAGACGGCCTACTACCAGTCGCAGTTCGACGCGATCAGAAACGGCGGCCGCGACGTGAAGCTCGACCTGCGCTACAAGGGGCTGCGCGAATCGACGATCGAGCAGGCCCTCGCCACCGGGCTGGACGTGACCGTCTCCACCAAGTTCTGGTGCGAGCATCTCGGCCTGCCGTACCATCCCACGGCCGAAGACAGGCACTACCGCGAAAACCGCTACGGCTACGGCGCCATGCTCAAGCACCCGCGGAAGCACCGCGTGATCTATCGGCTGTGGACCGTGGGCTCGCAGCGGCTGCTGTTGTGGGCCGACCCCGAGTACGCCGCCCGTTTTGCCCGAAGCTGCCGATTGGGCGGCGGCGAGGGATTTGAGGTTTTCGCGCCGCTGACGAACAAGGGCTACGGCAATGTCCCGGGCAAGTGGCGCATCTTCGCCGACCGCTCGTACGAGTCCTACCGCTGGGAGCAGGAGCGCTACTGGTTCTACTATCTGGCATTTGGCCGGATGGGCTTCAATCCCGAAACCGGCCCTGACGTGTGGCGCCGCGAACTGCGGCAGCGCTTCGGCCCCGCCGCCGACGCTGTCGAAGCGGCCTATCGGCACGGCTCGCAGATCCTGCCGCTGATTACGGCCGCGCGCCTGCCGTCGGCCAGCGAGTGGCGGTGGTGGCCGGAGATGGACACCGGCGGGGCCTTGCGCGAGTACATCCATACGGTGCCCGGAGACACCGCCCAGTTCTACGGCATCCGCGCCTGGAAGCGCACGCCGGAGTGGTTCCGTGAAGACTGGGACGGTTCAATTGCCGGCTACGTCGATGACGCAGTGGCCGGCACGCTCACGGCCCGTACCACACCGCTCGAAGTCAGCCGCGATCTGCGGCGACTGGCGGAGCAAACTCTGGCAGCGGTCGAGCGGACCCGTCGCAGCGCGGGCAATCTCGAAGAGGCCGAACTCCGCGCCACCCTGCTCGACATGCAGGTACACGCCCAACTGGGCCTGTACCACGCCGAAAAACTGCGCGCCGGCACGCATGTGGCGTTCTTCGAACTCACAGGCGAGGCGGGACGGCTGGGCGCGGCCTTGGAGCACTCGCGGCAGGCCGCCGCGGCGTGGGAACGAATCGTCGAGCTGACCGACGGCGTCTACCACGAGAACCTGATCTTCGGCCACACAGCCGGCAGCCGCCGGAGCCGAGGCGGCCATCACCACAGCGGCCACTGGAAAGATCGGCTGCCGGAGATCCGTCGCGAGGTCGCGTCGCTGGAGTCGCTGCTGAAGGAGCACCCCGTGCGGGAGACAACGTACCGCCGGTTTCCCGGCGAGTCTCCAGCTCGAGATCAGATTCACATCACCAGCGAACCGGTGGCCCGCGCCATCGCACGAAAAGACCTGCACGTGACCGCGAGGGTCGAATCCACCGGTCCTGTCGGTAAGATCCTGCTCCATTTCCGTCCGTTGAACCAGACGGTCGACTGGAAGCAGGTGGAGATGACATCCGATGGTGCTGGGCGCTTCACAGCGACGATTCCCGGCGAAGAGGTCGTGCCGCAGTGGGACTTCATGTATTACATCGAAGCCCGCAGCGAGAACGGCGGCCGCCTGTGGCCGTCGTGGCGAACGGAACAGCCCTACGTGGTGGTTCCGGTGCAGCGCGAGGACGCTGCCAGTACGGTTCAGCCGCTTTCGGGCCTGTCCGAAGGCCGGTCTGGGCGGAACGGCGTTGTCGGACGACGAGTTGAACGCTCTGCTGGCGTTTCTGGAGTCGCTCTGAACTTGACGTGGTTTTGGAGGCGGAGCTATTTCGTCGCCACGCCCTGGTAGATGTACCCGTGCGTTCTCGGCACTCCCTTCAGGTAGAACTCATCCATTTCGACCGACGAGAAGGGCAGGGCGGTTACCAGAGCGCCGATGTTGCGGTCCAGTCGGCAACCCTCTCCGAGCCGCATCTCCAGCCAGTTCAAGCGGCGCTGCCACTTCTGCACGCCCGGCTCCGGGCTGGCTCCATGTTCCAGAAACAGGAGTCGGCCCCCGAACCGGAGCACCCGGTGCACCTCGTTCAAGGCGGCGTGTACGTCGTCGATGCTGCACAGTGTCAAGGTGCTGACGACGCAATCGAAGGAGAGGTCGTCGAACGGCAGCCGCTCGCCGCTGAGAATCCTCTGGTCCACCTCGATCCCGGTCTTCCTGATCCGCTTCTGCGCCAAGCGGTGCATTCCGGGATTCGGGTCAACTGTGGTGATCTTGCGGACTTGCTCAGGGTAGTGCGGCAGATTGAGCCCCGTGCCAAAGCCGATCTCCAGAACCTCGCCGCGGGCGTGGACCAGCAACTCTCCGCGAAGCCTCCCGACCAGCGGCCTGTTGAGAAGGAACTCGCAGAGACGGGGGAAGATGATTTGGGAGTAGAGTTTCATTGAACCAGACCTGCACCGCATTTTCTACGACACCGCCGGAAAAGCCACCTGTTCGCGATTGCTGGGGCGTGCTATAGTCCCCACCCCGTCAACTTCCGCGGCCGGTCGCCCCTGGCGAACCGGGCGTGCGATGTGGTCCCTCTGCGGACAAGATTGACCCATGTCTCGCCTTTTCCGGCCCTGGCGGCTGGCCCTCGCGGTATTGTGCGCGGGCGGCTGCATCACGCCCTGGAACACGCGGCTGCCGACGTTCGCGCCCAGCGATCCGGCGGTCGAGCGGCGGCTGTACCAGGTCCACGATCCATTCCCGGATCAGGAACTGGGTCCGGAGACGATGACCCGTCCGCGCGCCTATGAGGAAGAACGCCCCCAGCCGCGACAGATCCAGGAGGGCCGCACGTTTCGCGATCTCGCCGTTCCCGCCGGACCGTCGCTTCCGCCGCTCGCGCCCTCCTCGTACCGCTATCCCGCCGCGTTGAAGTAGCCGCACCGGGCCCGTAGCGTGGGTTTCAACCCACGCCGCAGTGATTCTGGCAAATGAAGCGGCTCGGGTGAGTTGAATCCCACGTTACGGAACCTCGCTGGCGCTTCGGGTTAGTGTGGCGGACACTAACCCGAAGCGCCAGCGAGGGCCACGGCCCAGAATCCCGGGGCTTGGCAGGCTGGAACAGCGCCGTTTGCTTGTGGGGCCGCCTTCACCTCCGTATCGTGCCTCGCATGATCGACGCATCCGGGACGCGAATTGACGACCGCCGTGGCGGACTGGCGTCGGCGAGCTTCGTGGCGCTGCTGGTCACGCAGTTCCTCGGGGCGCTCAACGACAACATGTTCCGCTGGCTGGTGATCCTGGTCGGCAGCAGCAAGATCGGCGAAGCCACCGCCACCTCTCTGGGCGTCGCCTGCTTCACGCTGCCGTACCTGATGTTCGCCACGCACGCCGGCTGGCTCGCCGACCGCTTCGACAAGCGGCGGGTGATCGTCGGCTGCAAGCTGGCGGAAATCGTGCTGATGGGGATCGCCGTCGCGGGCATCTTCGTGGGCAACGTGTGGTTCCTGCTGGCGGTCGTGTTTTTGATGGGTTCGCAGAGCGCGCTGTTCGGCCCGTCGAAGTTCGGCTCGATCCCCGAGCTGGTGCGGCCGGAAAAGATCTCCAGCGCCAACGGCGTGATGGCTCTCGTAACGGTTGTCGCCAGCGCCACCGGCACGTATTTCGGCTTTGTGCTGTATACGCCCGGGCTCGACCGCAATCCGGCCCTGGCGGACGTCGCACAATCGGCGGCGGCGCTCGTGGGAACGGCGGTCGTCGGCTGGGGCGCGAGCCTGCTCATTCGCCGACTGGTTGCGGCGGATCCCGCCCGGCGCTTCCCCACCAACCCCCTGGTGGAAACGTGGGTCAACCTGCGGTTCCTCGGACGGAACGTGCCGCTGCTCAGGGCGTCGCTCGGCATCGCCTTCTTCTGGTTTCTCGCGTCGCTGGCCAACCAGAACATTAACGTGTTCGGCGAATCGGACCTCGCGCTGGAGAAGAGCGAGATCGGCGTGCTGCTGGTCGTGCTGGTGGCGGGACTGGGGCTGGGCAGCGTGCTGGCGGGCCTCTGGTCGGGCGGACGCGTCGAGTTGGGCATCGTGCCTTTGGGGGCCTTTGGAATTGTCCTCAGCAGCGTGCTGTTGTACGTCGCCGGTTCCAGCGTCGAGCCTGGCGTCGAGAAAAGTGCGCAGCAGGCGTTCTGGTGGTCGGGGGTCTGGCTGTTCTCGCTGGGCGTCAGCGCCGGCCTGTTCAACATTCCGCTGGAAGCCTTCCTGCAGCACCGCAGCGAGACCGAAACCCGCGGCCTCGTGCTGGCGGCGGCGAACTTCATTGCCTTCGCCCTGATGCTCGTCTCCGCCGGCCTGTTCTACCTGATGCAGGAGCCGCTGGGCTTCTCGGCCAGCGAGATCTTCCTCGTGACGGGGCTGGGGACGATCCCCGTCTTGATCTATATCGTGCGGCTGCTGCCGGGAGCGACGATCCGCTTCCTCGTCTGGCTGGCCAGCCACACGGTCTATCGGGTGCGCGTGCGGGGCCTGGAGAACCTGCCGGAGCGCGGTGGGGCGCTGCTGGTCGCCAACCACGTCTCGTGGATCGACGGCGTGATGCTGCTGCTGGCCTCGTCGCGGCCGATCCGCCTGCTGGCCGAGACCGCCGGCTTTAAGAGCCGCATCGTCAAGTGGCTGGCCCGCGTCTACCGCGTGATCCCGGTGCACTCGACCGACGGCCCCAAGGCCATCCTGAAGTCGCTGCAAACGGCGAAGGAGGCCATCCTCGCCGGCGACCTCGTGTGCATCTTCGCCGAAGGCCGCCTGACGCGCACGGGCCAGCTTCAGCCGTTTCAGCGCGGCATGCTGCGGATCATCGACGGCACCGGCGCACCCGTCGTGCCGGTGTATCTCGACCAGTTGTGGGGCAGCATCTTCAGCCACCACGGCGGCAAACTGTTCTGGAAGAAGCCCCGCCGCTGGCCGTACCCGGTGACGATCACGTTCGGCCCGCCGCTCTCCGAGCCGGACAACGTCATCCAGGTGCGGCAGGCGGTGCAGAACCTGGGGGTCGAATCGGTGACGACGAGACGACATCGCGACCTGGTTCCGCCGCGGCGCCTCTTGCGCCGCTGCCGCCGCGCCGGGCGGTCGCTGAAAGTGACCGATTCCTCCGGACAACAGCTTTCCGGCAGCGGGCTGTTGATGCGGACGCTCGCCGTGCGCCGAGCGCTCCTCCGCGACATTCTCGCCGACGATGAACGCACGGTGGGCGTGCTGCTCCCGCCCTCAGCCGGCGGAGTCGTCGCCAACGCCGCGCTGGCGGTTTCCCGGCGAGTGGCCGTCAACCTCAACTACACGCTCGACGAAGAGACCATCAACTACTGCATCGAGCGCTGCGGTATCCGGCACGTGCTCTCCAGCCGCCGGTTCCTTGAGAAAAAGCCCCTCGAGCTGAAGACCGAGGTCGTATTTCTCGAAGACGTTGCCGAGAGAATCACCCGCTTCGACAAGCTGGTCGCGTGGACGCAGGCGAAGCTGCTGCCGGCGCCGTTGCTGGAGCGTCGGCTGGGCCTCCATCGCTTAGGGGCCGACGACCTGTTGACGGTGATCTTCACCTCCGGCTCGACCGGCCGGCCTAAGGGCGTGATGCTGTCTCAGCACAACATCGGTTCGAATGTGGACGCCGTCGACGACATGTACCATGTGACGGGCGACGACACGATGCTGGGGGTGTTGCCGTTCTTTCACTCGTTTGGGTATACGCACACGCTGTGGCTGCCGCTGATGACCGACGCCCGCGCCGTGTACCATACGAACCCCATCGACGCCCGCACAGTCGGCAAGCTCTGCGAAGAGCACGGTGTCACAATCGTGATGGCCACGCCCACGTTCCTCGCGTCGTACCTGAAGCGTTGCACGCGAGAGCAGTTTTCGCGGCTGGAGTTGGCCGTGGTGGGGGCCGAAAAGCTCTCGGCCGAACTGGCGAAGGCGTTCGAGGAGAAGTTCGGCGTCGCGCCCACCGAAGGCTACGGCGCGACCGAGCTCTCGCCGCTGGCCGCCGTCAACGTCCCGCCCCACCGCGCCGGCGGACGCCTCGAAAAAGGCTCCAAGCTTGGCACCGTCGGCCGCGCCATCCCCGGCGTGAGCGCGAAAGTCGTGGATGCTGAGACGTTCGAGACCCTCGGCACAAATCAGGAGGGACTGCTGTGGATCAGCGGCCCCAACGTCATGCGCGGCTATCTCGACCAGCCCGACGAGACGGCGAAGATGCTCCAGGACGGCTGGTACAACACCGGCGACATAGATCGGA
>JAHWKJ010000584.1 GCA_019347905.1 Planctomycetota bacterium | reverse complement strand
AGTTCCGTTTCCGTCCCTACGACCTGCGGTTCGTGCGGTTCGTGATCCACGAGTACCGCGGCGAGGCGGTCGCCATCAACAACGTCGAGGTCGGCGGCGAGCAGCCCGGGCAGGTTTACATTCCCACCGAAACCGACGTGCTGGCCCTGGCGAACAACGACGTGCTCGAAATCGCCGGCGGCGACGTCGTCACCGCCACCTACGCCGATGAGCTGACGCAAAGCGAGCTGGGCCAAAGCCGCCTGCTTACCGGCCGGTTAACCGCCACGTACTTCAACGGCGGCGTCACGCCCGTCGCCTACGATTTCGAGCGGCTGCCCAATGGGGCCGTCGATACCATCCGCAAAGAGCTGATGCGGATCGACCCCGGCGACCGCATCATCGTCGAGATCATCGATTACGACCGCGATGGATCGGACCAGCGGGATACGCTCAAGTTCGAGGTGTTCGTCAACGACGGTGAGCCGGTCGAGTTCGAAGCGACCGAGACAGAGCCGTACACCGGCGTTTTCACCAAGGAAGTCGACACCACCAGCGACAGCGAAGAGGGCAAGCTGCAGGTGCGCCTTGGCGACCGCGTCTTCTGCCGGTATGTGGACGAGCAAAACACGTTCCCCGGGCATTCGGTGCCGCGGGAGGCCACTGTCTACGTCCGCGAGCCGACCGATGCCCAGGTGCGGATCGTCGAGACCCGCGTCATCCCGCCGCCGGCCGGCAACCCCCCCGCTCCCCCCCTTACTAAGGGGGGGCTGGGGGGGGTGCAAGTGACATTCCTGCCGCCCGACCCCGAAAAGGAGACGGCCGGCGTCGCGTTTGAAGTGCCGCTGACGGTCGAGGTCATCGACCCCGACGCCGCCCGCGACAGCCGCAGCACCGTCACCGTCAAGCTCACCACCACCGACGGCGTCGAGCTGGACGTCGCCTGCGCGGTCTCGGCGGCATTCACCAATTCAGCCCCCTACGGCATCGAGAACTGGGCCTTGCGCGAGGGGCGGTTCATCGGGCAGGCCATCATGCAGCTTGGCGGGAAGAACAGCCCACAGCAGGTGCCGCTCTCGGCCGACATGCCGCGCACGCTCATCGGCGGCCCGGTGATCCCCGAGGAAGAAGGCGGCACGGCCTTCGAGCGCAGCCTGGTCACGCGCGTCTTGAACCTCACCGGTAACGACATCGTCACCGCCGGCTACGCCGATAAGCTGCGGGCGTCGAGCCGTCCGCAGGAGGTTGCGGCGAAGGGGCGGCTGCTCTCGAACGGCACGCTCGCCGCCACCGACCGCGACTACGAGCACGAGGTCGACCGTTTGCACGTCGGCGAAAAGCTGTTCCTGATGGTCGGCGACCCCGACCGCGACACGTCCGACCAGCGCGATGCCGTGCAGGTCGAAATCACCACCGATCGCGGGGAGAAGGAAGCGGTCGCCCTCGTTGAGACTCTCGCCCACAGCGGCGTATTCACCGGTTCGGTCACGCTCAAGCCGGGCGAAGCTCCGACCGCCGGCAATCTTTCGCCGGACGACCCAGTCATCGAGAGTTATTTCGGCGATGAGATGAAGCTGCGTTATGTGGACGAGGCCGCCAGCACCGCCGACGGCAAGCTGGAAGTGGCGAAGACGATTCCCGTCGTCATCGGCACCGACGGGCTGGTGGCGGCGTTCTCCAAGACGTTCAACAACGAGACGCTGGCGGTCGAAACGCGGTTTCACATCGCGGAGAGCTATTTCGAGCTGTTCAAGAGCCACAAGAAGCTCGGCCGCGACGATCAGCAGACGACCGATCTGGAAGCCGGCCGCCGCGTGCTGGCCGAGGTGATGGAAGACTATCCCGATCCGAAGTACGTGCCGCGGATCGCGTACCTGCAGGGGCAGTTCGCGCAGGAGCTCGCGCAGTGGGACGATGCGATCGCCTCCTACGAGCTGATCATTCGCCGGTACCCTGAGCACACCTTGGCGGCCGACGCCCAGTACAAGCTGGCCCAGTGCCACGAAGAGCGGGGCGATTTCGACCAGGCCCTGGAATCGTACGTCACGCTGGCGGCGACGTACCCCAAGAGCCCCTTGATCGCCAACGTGATGATCCGCATCAGCGACCGCTTCTACAAAGACGAGAACTTTCCCGTGGCGGCCCAGGTGGGCGAGAAGTTCCTCGAAAAATTCGAGTCGCACGAGTTCGCCTCGCGAATGGCCTTCCGCATCGGCCAGTGCTACTACAAGGCCGAGGATTATCCAAAGGCCGGCGAGTCGTTCGACCGCTTCGGCGAGATCTTCCCCAAAGACGAGCTGGCGGCGCTGGCCTTCTTCTGGGCGGGCGAAAGCTACCGCCAGGGCAACAACAACCGCCTCGCGTTCCAGCGCTACCAGGACTGCCGCTGGAAGTACCCGGAAACCGAAGCCGCCCAATACGCCCGCGGCCGCCTCGCCCTGCCTGAGATGCTCCAGCAGTTCGAAGCCGACGCCAACGCCATCGCGAATGACAACCAGTAAGCATCACGTGCCGTTGCCGCAAAGAGGCGCAGAAGGCGCAAGAGAAGAGAAGATCAGATTGGATGATCGGGCTGAGGCCCATTTTTGCGCCTTGTGTGCCTCTTTGCGGCAAGACTGCCTGCCTTGGATTCCCACCGATTGATTTGCCATGCCTTACCTGCTGACGGCCCTGCTCTTATTTGCACAAGCCGATCCCGCTGCGCCGCCCGATCCGGCGGCCGTCGGCGGTCCCGCCGCTCCGAATGCCGCGCCTGCCGGGGGAGCCAATGAAGCGGCCCCGGCTGCAAATGCCAATGCGGCAACCGCTCCGCAGGCGGAGGCCGCTGCCGAAGACGCGGCCGCGGACGAGGGCGTCGGCTTCTGGGACCGGCTCGGCGAGATCTTCAGCTCCGGGGCGTTCGGGCTGATGAAGGACGGCGGCTGGGCCATGTGGCCGATTCTGCTGATGGCCGTCGTCGCGCTGGGCGTGATCATCGAGCGCTACCGCAGCCTGAAGATGATCGCCAGCGACACCACCATCTTCCGCCGGCAGGTGCTCGATTTGATGGAGCAGGAGCGGATCGAAGAGGCCATCGACCTCTGCGAGCGCGAGCAGGGGCCGGTGCCCGCCATTCTCTCGGCGGGCCTCAGGAAGTACCTCGTGCTCCGGCGGCTGGGCCACGACCCTGCCCGCGTCGAAGAGCAGGTCGTGAAAGCCATGGACGATTACGGCGTGCACGTCGTGGCGGCCATGGAACGCCACCTGCCGGTGCTCGCCACGGTCTCCAGCGCCGCCCCCATGGTGGGCTTCCTGGGCACGGTCGCCGGCATGATCGTCGCGTTCACAGAGATCGAGGCCAAGATCGGCACGGCGAACATCGTGGAGCTGGCCGCCGGCGGCATCAAGGTCGCGCTCTTAACCACGTGCTTCGGCCTGATCGTTGGCATCCCGGCGTTCATGGGCTTCAACTACTTCACCGGCGTGATCAACCGCTTCGTGCTCGACGTGGAAGAATCCGCCACCGAGCTGATCGAAAACGTCACCCTGCACCTCGCCCTCTCCGAGGCCCCGGCTCCGTCCGGCAACGGCACCCCCACAGCCAAAGAGCCTGCGACACACGGACAGACTATGTGAGCTCGAGTTCGACGCAAACGTCCGGAATCTTTGCGAGCCTTTGCGCCTTTGCGTCAACAAAAGCTGATTGATCCATGAAGCTCCGCCGCACCAGTAAGTTGTTGGTCGAGCCGCCCGCGAGTGCGACGGGGGATATTGCGTTTAACCTGATCGTGTTCTTCCTTGTCTGCGCGGCCGTGCAGCCGGATACGGGGCGGAAGCAGCAGATCCCCTCCAGCGAGACCGTCGAGAAGGAGACCGAGGACGAGAAGCATCTCGAAGTCGAAATCGACCGCGCGCGGCTCCTGGTCGGCGGCGAACCGGCGAAGTTCGAAGAGTTCCCGCAGCTTTTGGCCGCCCGCCTCCCGAAGCGCGACCGGCCCGAAGA
>JAHWKJ010000080.1 GCA_019347905.1 Planctomycetota bacterium | reverse complement strand
TACGCCACCCGCCGGTCGCGCTGCGGCAGCGGGATGACATCGCCGGCCGGCTCCGGCGTGTGTCCGGCGATGGGCGGCCGCGGCTCGGGCTCCATGGCGATCGACATCCGCGGAGGCGGGGCATCGGCGCCGGTCACGTCCGCGGCGAGGCGATAGCGGCAGAACGCGTCGAACAAGTGGAACAGGTCGATGAACCGCTGCTGTTTCCACCGCGGAAAACTCTGCCCGACAGCGTTTAGCGAAATCTCCTCCGAACCGGCTTCAACCGCATAACGGAATTGCCACCGCGGCTGACCATCCGCCGGCAGGTCCTGCGTCCACTCCAGCCGCAGCGCAATGGGTCCCTCGCCCGAGCCGCGGCGGACGAGTTCGAGTCGTTCCACGCCCATCGCTCGCACGCGGCGCGTGAGTTGTTCCCACGACTCTGCCAGCGGCCGCCCGCCTGCCGGCAATAGTCGCAACAGGAAGAACCGCATCCTCAAACCGCCGGCCGCATCTCGCCACACGCCGCCCAGCGCCCGGACGTGTTTGAGAAACAGGAGCGTCTCCTCGTACCCGAAAACCTGCCCATAAATCAGCAGGGCCAGCAATGCCAGGCACATCCCCAGCCCGACCACATCGGTTTGGAACCAGGCGGAGAATAAAGTGACGGCGGCCATTGCCGCGCACAGTCCCGCGATCGCCAGCAGCGCCTGGCCCCGCGAAAGTCCGCGATCCTGCAGCCGATGATGAATATGACTGCGGTCGCCCTGCCCGATCCCGCGGCCCGAAAGCACCCGCCGCACGATGGCCATCAGCGTGTCGAACACCGGCACGCTGAGCAGGATCAAGGGCACGGCCAGCGCAAAGCCCGCCGCGGTCTTCAGCGAGGCCTCGATCGCGAGCGCGCCCACCACGAAGCCGATCAAAAGGCTCCCCGAATCTCCCAGATAGATCCGGGCCGGGGGCAGGTTGTGCCCCAGAAATCCGGCCAGCGCTCCGCAGAACACCAGCGCCAAGCCGGCGGCCCCTGTCGCACCCTTCAGGTCGGCAAGCACCGCAATCGAGGCGCTGATGATCAGGCCGATCGTGGCCGCCAGCCCGTCCAGGCCGTCGACCAGGTTCATGACATTCGCGCAGGCCACGAGCCAGAACACCGTGAACGCGAAGCCCACAACGCCCAGTTCGACCTGCCATCCCAGGACGTGGATGGTCTCAATCGAGCGGCCGCCCAGTATGAACGGCAGCGTGGCCAGCGCCATGCAAAGCAGCTTCGTCCGCGGCCGCAGCCCCCGCATGTCGTCCCACAGTCCCAGAGCGCAGAACAGACCGGCCGAAACCAGGAACGGCACCAGCGGCAGCCTTTCCGCAGCGGACGGCGCGATTCCCCCTGCGGTCACGCCCATCGCGACCAGCACGGCCGCGAATACCGCCACGCCGCCTAACAGCGGCATGGGAGCGGCATGCGATTTCCGCGCCCCGTCGGGATGATCGAGCACCCCCAGCCGTGGCGCCGCGAAGCGAGCCAGCGCCGTCAGCGCATAGGCCGACACCGCAGCCAGTGCCATCAGCACCGGCGTCTGGTGACCCAGATTGGAAAACATGAGCCGCGGTTCCTGCGGCGGAGACGATCCATCGTGATGGGAAGAGGGCGGGAGTATATCGTCCCCGGTCAACGGGTCAAGGCGTCGTGCGCCGACCCCTGCCAGACAGCCGGCTTGGCGGAGCATTCACCGAGAGATCCCGCAGGTGACAGGAGACGCGGTTGGAGCAAAAAAGCCAATCCCCTGCCGTCTACGGCAGCGCCAGCGATGCTTTGAGCGCGTCATCCACCTGCTGGATGAGCGCAGGCGAAAGTTGGCCAATGGTCTTGAGCACGACCGCCTGCGGAAGGGTATAGAGATTCTCGCACTTGACGGCGGACATTCGCGTGAGGCCGGTGGACTTGCCGTCGGCTGTGGCGAGGTCGATGAGCACCTGTGTTGGCTCCGTGCTCGCCAGGCGAGTATTGGTCGTGACCATTGCAAAGATGGAGTTCGTGAGCCGGCCGTTGTTGTGGTCGGATTGCACGACAATCGCCGGCCGCCGCTTTGGAGGCTGACCGGGAGCCTGCGGGAAGTCGAGAATGACGACGTCGCCTCGCGCAACTTTCATGAATTGGCTGCGGGATCATCCTGATCGTACTCGTGCATGTCCTGGGCTCCCCAGCCCTCGGGGTCATCGAGTTGAGAAGCGGCTGCCGCCAGCATTTCGTCAGGCAGGAGTTCGCTGTCGTCGTAGACGTATTTGCGGAACTGCTCGCCGGTCATGATGAAGTAGACTCTGCCCGCGGTATCGCGGACCTCCAGCGGAAGCTCGTGATGGCTGACGGCTTCGGCAATGTTGTCGTTGAGCTTTTCGATCATGCCACTGTTCTACCACGCTGGCCTGGCCGGAACTATAGGAATCGGGCGCGTGCCACGCTGCCGCCGCCGATTCAAAGGATGACCTGCGGTGGTATAATGGCGGAGGTCCTCTTGCCGCATCCCTTTCTGCGCTACCTGGCGTTTGTCCCATGCGGATTCCAACAGTTTTCCTCGCGGCCGTTATCACCCTCGGCCTCTGTTCAGGTCCGGACGCGGCCGTAGCCCAGAATGACCGGCAGTTCGTCGAAGCCAGCGGGCTGCAACTCGTCACGCCGGCGGCGCAGTCGGCGATTGACCGCGGATTGCGGTACCTCAGCAAGCAGCAGAATCCCGACGGCTCGTTTGGTTCGGGCAGCACCTACCGGCGGAACGTCGCCGTCACCGCGCTGTGCGGCATGGCCTTTCTCGCCGATGGACATGCTCCCGGCCGTGGACCTTACGGGAAGAATGTCGGGCAGGCGCTCGACTTCATTCTGAGGCACGCCCGGCCCAACGGGTACATCATCGAAGAGCAGTACGCTTCGCACGGTCCGATGTACGGCCATGGCTTTGCCACGCTGTTTCTGGCGGAGGTGTATGGAATGTCGTCGCGGAAGGACGTCCGCGAGACGCTGGAGAAGGCGGTGCGGCTGATCGTCAACACGCAGAACTCCGAGGGGGGTTGGCGCTATGATCCCGAGCCGACGAACGCTGATGTGTCCGTGACCGTCTGCCAGATGATGGCCCTCCGCGCCGCCCGCAACGCCGGCGTCTTCGTGCCGAAGGATACCGTCGATCGCTGCGTGGATTACATCACCCGCTGCCAGAATTCCGACGGCGGGTTTCGCTATCAACTGGAGCACCGGGCGGAGAGCCGCTTCCCACGTTCGGCTGCGGCGGTGGTGGCGCTCTATAACGCCGGCGTTTTCAAAGGACCGGCCATCGAGCGGGGCATCGACTACCTCGATCGTCATCTGCCGGACGGCCGCGCAAACCGGCACGAGCCGCATTATATGTACGGACACTACTACGCCGTGCAGGCGATGTGGCACGCCGGCGGCGATCACTGGACCGGGTGGTATCCCGCAATTCGCGACGAGTTGATCGAGCGTCAAAGCGGCACCGGCGCCTGGCCACCCGACTCCATCTGCCCGGAATACGGCACGGCCATGGCCTGCCTCGTCCTGCAGGTGCCCAACAACTATCTGCCCATCTTTCAGCGGTGATGCGGATGCCGGTGCGAGTAGGGTTGATCTTCGGCATGCTTGCCGCCCTGACATCCGCCGCGGCGGCGCAGGTTGAGCCGCCGGCGTTTGATGTGCTCCTCGCGGACGGCACGTCGGCCGGCGGGCCGGTGCGAACGTTGAGCGATGAATCCGTCGAACTCGGCCGCGATTCGCCGCACCGATTCTCCACGGACGAGATCGTACGTCTGGACGCGCGGGGCCGTCTGGAGGGCGCGGTCGATGGGCGGGCCGCTCTTGTGCTTTTGGCCAACGGCGATCGAGTGGCGCTTGACGCCGAAACGATTGAGATCGACGAGGCCGTTCTGACCGGACGCTGGTTCCGCTTCACGGCGTGGAAGCCGCTGCGAATTCCGCTGGAGACCGTGCGCGGCGTGATCCTGCGGCAGCCACTGGCGGAATCCGAACGCACGCGGCTGCTCAATACACTCGGGTCGAGTGTCGAGAGTCGAGGGTCGAGAGCCAGAAGCGGCGTGCGCGGTTCGGGGGCTTTCCGGCACTCGACACTCGACTCTCAGCCCTCGACTGACGACGAGCCGGCCGAGCGGACGGACGTGCTGGTGCTGATGAACGGCGACCGCCTGCCCGGCGAGTTTCGCGGCTTGGATCGCGAGTTAGTCGCTCTCGGCGGCGCGGTGGAGAGCGTGCCCCGCAGCGGCGTGCGCGCGATTCGCTTCAATCCGGCGCTCGTCAGCTTGCCGCAGGCGGAGGGTCGGCGGCAACTGGTCTCGCTCGAGGATGGCTCGCGATTGACAACGCGCAACCTGCGGCTGGGCAACGATGGCACGCTTTCGTTCGACGTCCTGTACGGGCAGGCGTATTCCGTGCCGCTGTCGCGCGTCGTGGCCATACGGGTACTTGGCGGCCGGATCGAGCACCTCTCGGATCTGCAGCCGGCGGATTACATCCATGTGCCTTACCTGTCGCAGCACTGGCCGCTCCAGCGGGATCGCAACGTCCTGGGCGGACCGCTGCGGCTCGGGCAGCGCGAGTTTCCGCGGGGACTGGGCATGCACAGCCGCTCGCACGCCACGTACAATCTCGATGGACGCTACGAGCGCCTGCTGGCGACGATCGGAGTCGACGCCGCCGCCGGGCAGCAGGGCAGCGTTGTCTTCGCCGTCCAAGTCGACGGAAAGCGCGTCTTCGAGAGCGATGTGCGCCGCGCGGGCGATGAGCCTGTGTCGCTGCCGACGATCGATCTCAGGGGCGCGAAGCGGCTGACGCTCGTTGCCGAGTTCGGTCCGCTGGGCGACATTCAGGACTACGCCAACTGGTGCGACGCTGTGCTGGTGCGCAGCGAGCCGGAGCCATGAAACCGAAAGGCGCGAACGCGCAAAGATTACGTTTAGCCGCGGCCCAGCGGGCCGCGCGGCCCGCTGGGCCGCGGCTAAACCTCCGCTAAGCCCGGGTGAGGTTCGAACCAACATGCAGTTCCCCTGTACGATCGCTGAACTTTCCGACGGCCGCTGGTCCGTCGCACACGCCGGGCCCATTGCCGGCGAAGTTCGGGTCGTCGCGGACTCGCGCGACGAAGCTCTGCGGAAGATGAAAAGGGAACTGCACTACCGGCTCGAATTGTGTCCCTGCACCGGCGAGACGTACCGCGACGTCGAAATCGAGATTGTCGCGGGCGGCGGGGGCAGACAGCCGTGAGTCCTCGGTTGGTTCGCTGCCTGGTGCTCCTCACCGCCGTCATTGGCTCTGGCTGCGGCGATGACGCGGCCGACGAGGGGCCCGCGGCACCGCCGTTCACCGGTCGAATGGTGCACGCGTTGGTGCCATCCGTTGCCGAGGCCCGCGATCGCTGGCCGCCGCTGCTGGCGGAATTCAAGACGGAGTGGGGTGCCGAGGTCGAACTGGAGGTGTACGAGCGTGCCGGAGCCGCCGTCACAGTTCCCGCTCCTGCGGATTCCCAGCCGACGGTACTCGTGCTGCCTCTGCCGCACATCGCCCAGGTCGCTCACCGTCACCCGCTCGCAGCCATTCCCCGCGACGAGCAGACGGCCGAGGGAGACCGCCGCAGCCTCGCGTGGGCCGGCTTGTTCGCGGGCCTGCGCAACAACGTCTGTTCCCTGGACGGCCATCCCACCGTCATGCCGATTTCGGCACCCGTGCTCGTCTGCTACTACCGCGAAGACCTGCTGGACCGCGCCGGCCTGGAGCCGCCGGAAACGTGGGACGATTACCAGCGGCTGCTCGAAACGCTCGACGAGTGGGCGCTTGGACTCGTGGCGGTGGAACCGTGGGGCGACGATTTCCGCGCCACGATGTTCCTGGCGCGATCCGTCGCCTTCGCCCGGCATCCGGATCAGTATTCGCTGTTCTTCGACGTGGAGACTGGGCAGCCGCTGATCGACAGCCCCGGGTTCGTCCGCGGTCTGGAATCGGCGGCCCGGGCGATGAAGCACCTGCCGGAGTCGGTCCGCAACTTCTCGCCCGCCGATTGCCGCCGCGAAATGCTCGCCGGGCGGGCGGCTCTGGCGATCGGCTTAGAGCCATTCGGATCAGTACGCGACGGCATCCAGACCGACCGGCACGCCACGAGCGATGCCGGCGATCGAGCGACGGCCGTCCGGCCCGAAAACGTACGTCTCGGCGTGACGCCATTGCCGGGGGCGCGCGAGGTCTACAACCCGAACATCTCGGCGTGGGAGCAGCCCCGCGGCGGGCCGGTACATCGCGTGCCGCTCACGGGTTTTGCCGGCTACGCCGTCGCCGTCCTCGACAGCGGCAATGATGCCTCCCGCAAGCCGGCCTGGAAGCTGGTCGAACGCGTGGCGGTCTCCGAACTCGAGGCCGCGTTTCCGCCCTCGCTGCTTTCGCCATGTCGCCACTCGCAACTGGAGCGGCTGGATGGATGGACCGGCGCGGAGTTGTCGTCCGAGGAAGCGGCGAGCTACCTCGGCGCTATCGCCGCCAGCCTCGAAAATCCGCAGCTCGTCGCGGAACTCCCGGTCGTGGGCCGCGAGCGCTTCCTCGCCGCGCTGGCCACGGGTGTGGAACCAGCGCTGGCGGGCGAAGCGACGGCCGCGGATGCGCTGAGCGACGTGGCGAGCCAGTGGCGCAAAGTTCTCGACGAGCTGGGTGTGGAAACCGTCCGCGCCAGCTACCGCCGCGCGCTGGGAGTTCCGTAGCAGACCCGCTTCGTCCCGAAGGGACGGCTGACTGCCTACAGCCTCGGTGCTGCGAACATTTCAGCCGTCCCTCCGGCACATGGTTCCTTGCGCCGTTCGGTCCCTGTAAACTGACCGTTTCTCTCGACCAGATGCGTAGACCGCAGACACACACCGTGCCGCCGCACCAGAGAGCATCCGTATGAGCGATTCCTTTCCCGAAATCTCGAAGATCGCCTACGAAGGCCCCCGCACGAAGAACCCGCTGGCCTTCCGGCACTACCAGGCCGACGAACCGGTCGAGGGCCGCAGCATGCGCGACTGGCTGCGGTTCAGCGTGGCGTACTGGCACACGTTCCGCGGCACGGGCAGCGATCCCTTCGGGGCGCCCACGCTCCAGCGGCCCTGGGACGACGGCAGCGACTCGGTCGACAACGCCAGGCGCCGCGTCGACGTGGCCTTCGAGTTCATGGAGAAGCTCGGGGCGCCTTACTACTGCTTCCACGATCGCGACGTGGCGCCCGAAGGCTCGACGCTCGCGGAGACGAACAAGCGGCTGGATGCCGTCGTCGAGCACCTGAAGGCGGCCCAGGAGCGAAGCGGCGTGAAGCTCCTGTGGGGTACGGCCAACCTGTTTTCGCATCCGCGGTACATGCATGGGGCCGCCACCAGCCCTAACGCCGACGTGTTCGCCTACGCCGCCGCCCAGGTGAAGAAGGCCATCGAGGTCACGCACGAGCTTCGCGGCGAGAACTACGTCTTCTGGGGCGGCCGCGAAGGCTACATGAACCTCTACAACACCGACATGAAGCGCGAGCTGGACCACCTGGCCCGCTTCATGCACATGTGCGTCGAGCACGCGCGGGCCATCGGCTTCCGCGGGCAGTTCCTGTTCGAGCCGAAGCCGAAGGAGCCGACCAAGCACCAGTACGATTTCGACGCCGCCGCGTGCCTCAACTTCATCCGGCAGTACGAGCTGACCGATCACGTGAAACTGAATATCGAGACCAACCACGCCACGCTGGCCGGCCACACGATGATGCACGAGCTGGTGTACGCGTCCATCCAGGGGGCGCTGGGCTCGATCGACGCCAACACGGGCGACCTCCTGTTGGGCTGGGACACCGACCAGTTTCCCACAGACATCTATCTCACGACGCAGTGCATGCTGGTCATCATGCAGCAGGGGGGCCTCGCGCCAGGCGGCGTCAATTTCGACGCCAAGGTCCGCCGCGAGAGCTTCGAGCCGGTGGACCTGTTCCACGCCCACATCGGCGGCATGGACGCCTTCGCGCGGGGCCTGAAGATCGCCGCCCGGCTGCGGGCCGATGGCGTGTTGTCCGAGTTCGTGAAGCGCCGCTACCGCAGCTTCGACGAGGGCATGGGCAAGAAGATCGAAGCCGGCCAGACCTCGCTTGGCGACCTCGAAGCCTACATGCTGGACAAAGGCCGCCCGGACTCGGTGGAGAGTGGGCGGCAGGAGATGCTGGAGAACCTCATCAACGATTATTTGTGCTGAGGACGGGCGGAGGGGGTAACGGGGTGAGGGGTGAGGATGGAGGATGGAGGATGGCGAAGAATCCACGATTCCGGAACGGCCATCCTCCATCTTCCATCCTCGCGTACCGACGCCATCACCCCGTCACCCCGTCACCCCGTCACCCCGTCAACGTGGAACAAATCTCCCCCTGGGGCCTTATCCTGTTCTATCCGCCGCTGCTCGCCGGCGCCTGGGTCTGGGTGCGCGGGGCGATGCGGCTGCGGGCCGGTCGCGCACCGATGCCGCGCCGCGACGTCGATCGGCGGGCGTTCAGCCGTCCGGCGCTGGTGCTGGTGATCGGCTGGATCGGCTTGCAGGCCGCCGCAAACGTCGTCGCCGTTCTGGAGGGACTGCCGGCCGGCAAGCCTGTGGGTGGCGCTCCGGAAGCGGCCGCGCCGGACGAGGAAGCCGAGGTCGATAGCAAACCAGTGCTCGAAATCGGTCCGCGACAAGTGGTCGTGCTCACGGCGGTGAATCTCACGCTGCTGGCGATGCTGCTGCTCATCTTGTGGCAGGCGTCGCGTCGCGCGAGCCTCGGCGACAGTGCGGCCGACGGTGCCGAGATGCGAACCTGCCTGCAGTGCGGGGAGGAGCACGATCCCGGTGCCGTCGCATGCGCCGTCTGTGGCGGTGCGCTGTCAGAGATTCAGCGGAAGCACCCGCCGGTGCTCCACGGCTTGGCCCGCTTCGGCATCGAAGGCCGCGGACTGGGGCAGGAAGCGACTTGGGGCGCGATCGGCTTTCTGGCCAGCCTGCCGCCGGTGATTGCCGTCCTGCTGGCGACGGCCGCGTGGCGCAGCGAGGAGACTCAGCATCCGCTGATCAAGCTCGTCGGGGGCGATGCGGCGCTCGCCACCCGGATCCTGGTGGCGATCTCAGTCGTGATTGTCGCGCCGCTGGTCGAAGAGCTGATGTACCGCGTCGTCCTGCAGACGAGCCTGCGGCGCTGGATGCCGCCCGCCGCGGCGATCGTACTCACGGCGGTGCTGTTCAGCGCCGTCCACGGCTGGCCCGACCTCGTGCCTCTGTTGCCGCTGGCACTGGTGCTGGGCTACGTCTACGAGCAGCGGCACAGTTTCGCGGCCGTCGTCGTGCTGCACGGCCTGTTCAACCTGTGGATGCTCGCTCTGGCCTTGACGATTCAGTCGTGACGGCGACGTTGATGCGGCGGCCGGAGCGGTCGAAATAGATCGTGCCGTCGGTCAGGGCGAATAGCGTGTAATCGCAGCCCATGCCGACGTTCCGGCCGGGGTGCCACTTTGTGCCGCACTGGCGCACCAGCACGTTTCCGGCGATGACCCGCTCGCCGCCGAACTTCTTGACGCCCCGCCGCTGCGCGTTGGAATCGCGCCCGTTGCGGCTGGAGCCCTGTCCCTTCTTATGTGCCATGGCTGTGGTGCGTATTGAGAACGGCCGGATTTGCCAGACAAGCCCGATTCATGGATTGTAAGCCGCCGCCGCCGGACCGCAAGGGCATTGCCGCACAGCGAAGTGGACGTGCCGCTGTCCGTACACGATGATGCGTGTTCACGAGTCAGGAGCATCCGCCTTCGGGACTTTTCAGACGGGCAGTCTTGCGCATGACATCTTTGCAGCGGCCGATCCGTGGACTTGTGGCGTGCCTGGTCATTTCGAGCGTGGCGTGCGCCGACGCGGAGGGGCCGGCGGCGCCCGCAGAGCCCATCGCGGTCGACTCGACCGACTGGCCCTGGTGGCGCGGCCCCAACCGCAACGGCGTTGCGGCACGAGACCAGCATCCGCCGCTGGAGTGGAGCGAATCAAACAACGTGCTGTGGCACGCCGATGTTCCCGGCCGCGGCCACGGTTCACCGTCGGTCGTCGGCGAGCAGGTGTTTCTAGCCACTGCGGAACTGGACCGCGGCGTGCAGTCGGTGCTGTGCTACGACCGCGACAGCGGCGCGCAGTTGTGGCAGACGGATGTGCACAGCGGGGGGCTGACCGAGAAGGGGAATCAAAAGGCCTCCCTTGCTTCCTCGACAGTTGCCTGCGACGGGCGGCGGGTGTTCATCAACTTCTTGAACGACGATGCCGTGTACACCACGGCTCTGTCCCGCGAGGGCAAGATCCTCTGGCAGACGAAGATCAGCGACTACGTGGTTCACCAGGGCTACGGCTCCTCGCCGGCGCTGTATGGATCGCTGGTGATTGTCTCGGCCGACAACAAGGGCGGCGGAGCGGTGGCGGCGCTCGACCGGGCCAGCGGACGCATCGTGTGGAAGCACGACCGCCCCTCGACGCCGAACTATGCCTCGCCGGTCATTCTCTCGGCCGCCGGCCGGGATCAGCTCGTGTTGACCGGCTGCGATCTCGTCGCGAGCTTCGATCCCACCACCGGCGAATCGCTGTGGGAGGTCGAAGGCGCGACAACCGAATGCGTGACGTCGACCGTCACAGACGGGCGGCTGGTCTTCACCAGCGGCGGTTATCCAAAGAACCACATTTCGGCGGTCGCGGCCGACGGCTCGGGCGAGCTCGTGTGGGAGAACACCGTCCGCGTGTACGTTCCGTCGCTGCTCGTCCGCGACGGACATCTTTACGCCGTGACAGACTCCGGCGTGGCCATGTGCTGGAAGTGCGACACCGGCGATGCTGTCTGGAAGGGACGCCTCGGGGGGACGTTCAGCTCGTCGCCGGTGCTCGTGGGCGAGCATATCTACGCCGTCAACGAGGCCGGCCGCACGTTCATCTTCAAGGCCACTCCCGAGGAGTTCGCCGTCGTCGCCGAGAACGATCTGGGCGATGAAGTCTTCGCCACGCCCGCCATCTGCGGAGATCGCATCTACATGCGCGTGGCGACAATGGACGAAGGCCGACGGCAGGAACTGCTCTACTGTCTCGGCAACCAGTGACATTCGCCGAGCGGCCCCCGCACCTGCTCATCCGCCGGCAACGCCCGCACGGCGAGCGCCTGGTTCGGCGTTCCTTCAGTCCGTCTCGGCCCCGCGGCCAGACAGATCGCCGTTGACTTCGCTGACGCCCTCGTTGTCGAAGAACACCGGCACTCTGCCTGGCCCGACGAAGATCGCCAGTCCTTCCCGCACGGCCAGCGCGTCCGGGTAATCGACCTCGTAGCGGTTCCCGCTGACCGTCGCCACCGTGAATGGCGTGAACGGCGTCCGGTGCTTGAACGCCCGGATCGTCTCGGTGAATGCCTCTCGGTCCATCGCCGCCTCTCCACCCGCAGGTTTGCTCGCTCCGGATATCGTACCTCCCTTTGCGGCTGGCCGGCAATGCCCTCGCGGCCTGATGTCCTCGGCGATCTTGGCCGTGTATTGCGGCGGGAGCTTGTGCCGGACTGACTCGTTCCAGGAGATCCGGCCAAGGGGACATTCCGGTTTTTCGGCGTCAGCAGGGCCCGTCAATCGCTGCTTTCGGAGGCCACACAAGTAGAATGTCCCCTTTTCCGAGTCCACTTTTCCAAGTCCAACGATCCTACTTCAAGCGGATCTCATTGCGCCCGCTCTCGGCAACACGGATCGAAAGGCAACGCACATAGATGGCCCCGACGACGCTTCCGTTGTTTCCCGTTCGGAAGCGTGCGGAACCCGCCGAAGCAAGAGCATCCCATAATTCCTGAAACCGTTCACGTGGTATACGACGAATACGGTACGTGTCATGTGAACGAACCGCGACCTCGTCTTCGGTGATCTCAACGATGTCGTTCGGGACCAAGCGTGCGAGCGTGTAGACGCATGGAAACTCCGGATGCTGTGGACAACGCGCCGCGTTCGCGAGTCCAGCTCGCAGCTCTTGCCACACTTGGTCAAAGAAGACGCGCATATCGTCTCCAGCCGTTGAGCTTGATCGTCCGGCACGAGAGCAGCGAAAGAGAAAGGGGGCGCAGAGAATGGGGACAGGTCGACCTGTCCTCTTTTCCGCCCCCGCAAAGCGATATCGTCACGGTCCGAGAAAGTAGGAGTCAACGTAGCCGCTCTGGCCCGTGTCCAGAATCCGGATTTCTGTTGGGGAGCCGCGATGGCCCATTGCTGCCCGCGAGACGGATACGTGGGACTCGATGACCCTCACGCGAGTACCGCCAGGCAGCACGCTGATCCTACCTTGCAGCACCATCAACCTCAGCCCTTCCTTGTCTCTCGCTTTCACGAGCTTTTCCATGCGTTCAAAGTCGTCCATTGTTGCACAAATGAAACTGTCGTCCCTGGCCGTTGCGATCGTCCCGGCCATTGGCACGTTGCCATTCGGTGCCGAAGACTTGTCTCCACCCGAAAAGAACAGCCACCAAACAAGCAGAACCAACACAACAAGCCCCAGAACACTGTCCCCAAGGCTCGGTTCTTTTTTCTTCGATGACTGCGCTGTCCTCGGGTACATCTTCCTGCCTTTCCGCTCGCATCGAGCGATCTGATTTGACGTATGAGCGCATCCGGTTCGTCTATAATAGTAACCCTTCTTCATTCGTGCAGGCACGGTGGCTGGCGCGGGGGGCGGAAAAGGTGCCGGAGCAGTCCGGATAGAATGTCGTCGAACTGAGCCACTTCGCGGCGGCAGGTGGCTGACGCCGCGTCGATCGCCTATGGGCAATGTTCGATGCGGTCGCTCGGCAAGCCGCATTGTACCGGCTGGCGCAGGATGGCCCAATCGGGTGATGCAGGTGGCGCGGCGCCGGTCGGGCGGGTCGGCTTAGGCGCAGCCGCCGAAACGGACGCTTCAGGGGGCGGCCATTTGAGCGGGTCGAACCGCGAAGCGTGGCCCGCGCGCACCGGCAGCAGCGGGGCCGAACGAGTCGGACGGGTTGTCTCGGCCACGCGCTTCATAACGTGTCGAAGTGGAGGGGCCGCGCAAGGATCTCGGCCACGCTGGGCCGGGCGTCCGTGTCGATGCGGATCATCCGGCCTTCGCGGCAGGCCGGGAAAAGGGCGGGATCCGTATCGAGGGCGGCGACCGGCGCGCAACCGCTCGTGTCGGGGTAGAGAAGCAAGTCAATCTGCATGCAAGGAATTCACGCCGTGGCCGGAGTCGCCTTTCCGATTCGATGTCCCCGCCGAAACCTTGAGGGGCAAGATGGCCCGGGGGCTGGGGCGTGTGCAAGTTGGAAAGTTGCCAAGTTGCCTGCGGGTCAAGGGTCGAGGGTCGAGGGTCGAGAGCCAGAGGAGTTTTCCCTCTCGAAAGCCGCTGACGAGTGGCGGTTGTGACGCGGTGGCGGGACGTGCGTGTTGACATGTTATACTGGCTCCGCGGAGACGTGCCGCGCCGACGGCAACGTGATGCGCGCCGTGGCGAGCAAACAGTGGCCGGGGGAGTGAATGAACAACGGCATCGGCGACGACCATGCCGCTCTTCGGAGTTGCACGGGCCACTCTTTCGTCGCGTCGCTGGCGGCGTGCGGCTTGTGGTTCGCGACGGCACAACTCGCGGCCGCTGAGCCGCCGGAACTCCCGCGGCCCTCCGAGCGCGTCGTCGAATTCGAACGCGACGTCGCGCCGCTTCTGTCGCGCAGGTGCCTGGGTTGCCACGGACCGCGAAAGCAGGAGAGTGGCTTCCGCGTCGATGTGCGCCGGAGCCTCGTTCAGGGTGGCGACTCGGGCGAGCCGGCGGCCGCGCCGGGGAAGAGCGAGACCAGTCCGCTCATCGCTCTGGTCGCGCGGGTCGATCCTGACCGATTCATGCCGCCGGAAGGTGAACCACTCACCGCGGAGGAAGTCGGCATTCTGCGGGCGTGGATCGATCAGGGAATGAAGTGGGGGTCCGGCGATGCGGCCGACGCATCGCTGGATCACTGGTCATTCGAGCCTCCTGAGCGGGAGACGCCCCCTGCGGTTGGAAGCGGCCGATCGCGGAATGCGATCGATGCCTTCATCGGAGAACGTCTGGCGGCCGCCGGCTTGGATTTTTCGCCCGAGGCCGAAAAGCGGCAGCTCATCCGTCGCGTGTACCTCGACCTGACGGGGCTGTTGCCTGCGCCCGAGGACGTGCAGGCGTTCCTCGACGATGAGCGTCCGGACGCCTGGGAGCGGCTCGTCGATCGCCTGCTGGCGAGCCCCCATTACGGCGAGCGCTGGGGCCGGCACTGGCTCGACGTCGTGGGCTTCGCCGAAAGCCACGGCTTCGAGACCAACCACGAGCGGCCGAACGCCTGGCCCTATCGCGATTACGTGATCGCCGCCTTCAATCGTGACCTGCCTTACGACCGGTTTATTGTCGACCAGATCGCCGGTGACGAGACGGGCGCAGACGCCGCGACCGGCTTTCTGGTCGGCCGGGCGCACGACCGCGTGAAAAGCCCGGACCCGGTGCTGACAGCCATGCAGCGGCAGGACGAGCTGGCCGACATGATCAACACGACCGGCACGGCCTTTCTGGGTCTGACGCTGGGTTGCGCCCGCTGCCACAGTCACAAGTTCGACCCCGTGACGCAGCGCGACTATTACGCGCTGCAGGCGGTATTTGCGGGCGTCCAGCACGCCGAGCGTCTCGTGCGCGATCCTGCAAACGGCCCGCAGCGCGAGCCGCTCAATCCGCGAACGAACGAAGAGCACTTCGCGCCCGTGACGGCTCGCTTCGTGCGGTTCACAGTGCTCGCCACGAACAGCGGCAGCGAGCCATGTCTCGACGAATTGGAGGTGTGGACCGCCGCTCGCGACGGCGCATCGACGAACGTCGCGCTCGCCTCGGCCGGTGCGAAGCCCGCGTCCACGGGCGATTACCAGGGGAACCCGAAGCACCGGCTGGAGCACGTGCACGACGGCAAGTACGGCAACGATCGCAGTTGGATCTCCAGCGAGACCGGCGGCGGCGCTGTGATGATCGAACTGGCCGCGCCCGCGACGGTCGACCGCATCATGTGGGGCCGCGACCGGCTGGGCCAGTACGAGGATCGGCTCGCCATAGAATACCGCATCGAGGTGGCGGCGGAGCCTGATGCCTGGCAACTCGTGGCATCGTCGGAAGGCCGGGCTGCGGGCCTTTCCATCTATGCCGGCCGCTTCGTGCAGCCGGGGCCGACGCATCGGCTGCACCGCGGCGATCCGATGTCCCCCAAGGAAGAAGTGCCTCCCGGAGCCGTCGCGGCACTGGCAGCGTTCGAGCTGTCCGCAAACGCACCCGAGCACGAGCGCCGCCTCGCACTCGCCCGGTGGATCGCTTCGCCGGAGAACCCGCTGACCGCGCGTGTCATCGTCAACCGGCTGTGGCATTACCACTTCGGCCGCGGACTGGTCGCCACGCCCTCGGACTTCG
>JAHWKJ010000079.1 GCA_019347905.1 Planctomycetota bacterium | reverse complement strand
GCAGGTGATTTCGGTCGAGTAAGTAAGCGCGTCTGCCCGATTCACTCGACTCCGCAGCGCTGGGTCCACGCCCGCCAGCCTGCGGCAGCGGGTATTCGAGCACGAGTTGATCCACCTCATCGAGATGCTCGTCTGGACCCGCTCGAGTTGCAGCGCGTCGCGGTTCCAGTCCATCGCTTCGCGGTTCTTCGGGCACAGTGCCCACACGCACAATCTGATCGCGCCCCGGGAGCAGGCTTTTGCCAGCTACGGCGTGATGCCCGGCCGCCGCGTCCAATTCCGCTTCGATGGTCGCGAGTACGAGGGCATCGTGAACCGCATCACCCGGCGGGCGACCGTCCTTGTGGAGGATTCCCACGGACCGCGGTACTCGGACGGGCGCCAGTACACCAAGTTCTATGTGCCGGTGACTTTGCTGGAACCAGTGGAGTAAGCCAAGGCATATCCTGCCGCGTCAGGACGAAGCACCCGGCTGCTGGCGGCGATCTGTGCGAGCATCTACACTTGGTCCGGTCGCCACGTTCCGGGGAGAACCTGATCGGACGCGATGAGCCGGATTTCGACAATCGACCGCGACCTCGCGCCGGGCGACGTGGCGGAATTGACGTCCGCCGATGCCGTCGCTGCGTTCTTCAGCACACTCGGCTATCGCACGGATCCGCGCAGGCAGCTCTCGCCCGAGTCGCTCGGTCTCGCCGGCGACGCGGCCGCCGCCGTCCGCGAAATCGAACTGCTGGCGGAGGACGCCGAAGGCTTTCTGCGGGTCGTCTTCGTGCGGCTGCGCTCTCTCACGGCGAAAGGCCGCAACGATCTGGCGCGCATGCTCGGCCGGACGAACGTCGATCATCTGCTGGTGCTGACGGCCGACTTCCGCACGCTGGAATTCGTGCTGCTCGATAAGCGCCGCCGCGAACAGCGGGGCCCCGCCGCACGTGAGCGAATCCAGGTGGTGCCGCTGGTGATCGCCTTCGACCGCAAGGGCGTCGGCTCGCGCGAGCTGCGCATCATCCGCCGCTTTACGTGGACGGGCCGCGACGGCCTGGAGCAGTTCGACAAGCTGCGGAGCGTCTTCGCGGCGGCGGCCTTCAGCGAAGACTACTTTTCAAACCGGGCACTGTTTGCCGACCACTACCTGCTGACCCGCCTGCGCGATGACGCCGCCTGGCGCGAGAACCCCGCGAATGCCTTCCACGGCGTCCGCGAACTGCTCCGCGACCCCCGCGAAGACTTGCTTGGACAGGGCGAGCACGTCGCGCGTGACCGCCTGTACGAGCCGCTGTTCAAACTGCTGGGCTTCCGCGCGCAGCGCAACAAGAAGGCCAACAGCGACCAGACCGTTCCGGACTACCTGCTGTGCGATGCGAACGGCAAGACGCTCACCGCCGCCTTCACCTACGCCTGGGACCGGTGGCTCGACGGCCCCGACCACCAGCAGGATGAGGACACGCCCGACGAAAATCCCGGCGCGTGCGTCGTCACCGCTCTGGAAGACGGCGTCGCGGACTGGATCATCGTCACCAATGGCCGACAGTGGCGGCTCTACAGTCGCCGCGCCCATTCCCGCGCCACCAACTTCTACGAGGTCGACCTGCCCGAGACGCTGCTGGCCTCGGGCGACACCGATCCCAACGAGGCCTTTCGCTACTGGTGGCTGTTCTTCCGGGCCCAGGCCTTCCACCGCCAAGAAGCCCAAGGGTTGCAACCCGTGGGCGTGTGTTGGCTGGACCGCATCGCCGAAGGCAGCAGCGAGTACGCGAAGGAACTGGGCGAGCGACTGAAAGACCGCGTGTTCAAGACCGTCTTCCCCCACCTGGCCCGCGGCTTCCTCGAAGATCGCCGGCAGCGGCTCGGCGAAAGCTCGCCTCCCACGGAAGAAGATCTGCGCGACACGTTCGAGGCCACGCTGACGCTGCTGTACCGGCTGTTGTTCCTGCTGTTCGCCGAGAGCCGGGATCTTCTGCCCGTGCGCGAAGCTCCCTACCACGACGCGAGTCTCAAGCGGATCAAACAGGAGATCGCGGCCGCGGCCGGCATCGCCGACAGCGAAGCGGAAGCGCGGCTCGAAAAAGCGCACTCAGCCGGCCAGTGCACGCTGTACGACCGGCTGGCGCGCCTGTTCGCGGTGATGGATAAGGGCGATCCGTCGCTGAACGTGCCGACCTACAACGGCGGACTGTTCATCACCGATCCCGAGGAGCTCCAGGCGCCGGATTCGGCGCTGGAGCGCGAGCTCCGCATCGCCCGCTACCTCGCTCGTCACAAGGTGCCCGACCGCTTCCTCGCCCGCGCCATCGATCTGCTGGCCCGCGATGAAGACGAGAAGACATTCCAGCTCGTGTTCATCGACTACAAGTCGCTGTCCGTCCGGCATCTGGGCTCGATCTACGAGGGCCTGCTGGAATTCAAGCTGAAGATCGCCGAGGAA
Organism: Planctomycetota bacterium; assembly: GCA_019347905.1. GTDB lineage: Bacteria > Planctomycetota > Planctomycetia > Planctomycetales > Planctomycetaceae > JAHWKJ01. The sequence continues at coordinate 13,061 of JAHWKJ010000079.1, read as the reverse complement.
GACCTCACCACCCGCACCGAGAAGAAACGCGAAAAATACCTCCCGCTCGCCAGCGCCCAATCGAGCCGGAAGCGTCAGCGCCCGGAGATCGTCGTCAGCAAAGGCCACGTCTACCTCTCCAACGACAAGGCCGAGCGCAAGGCCAGCGGCTCGTACTACACGCCGGATCCGATCGTCGAGTACATCGTCGAGCACACCATCGGCCCCGTGCTTAAGGAGAAGCTTGCTGGAGTCCTCCCGCAATTCCGCAACGTCCGCAAGACGTTCGACCGCGAATGCGACAAGGCCGAGAAGTTCCCCGTCCAGAGGCCCGAGGGCGGCACGTGGGACCCGCGCGAGTTCGCCCTCGAAAAGGTCTACGCCACGCACAAGGACCTCGTCGATGAGCTGTTCGAGTTCCGCGCGCTTGACCCGGCCATGGGCAGCGGCCATTTCCTGGTCGAAGCCGTCGACTTCATCACCGACCGGCTGCTGACGTTCCTCAATCAGTTCCCGGTCAATCCCGTGTCGGTGATGCTGGAGAAGACCCGCCGCAGCATTCTCGAAGCCCTCGGCGAGCAGGGTGTGTCGGTCGATCCCGCGAAGCTCACCGACGTGAACCTCTTGAAGCGGCACGTGCTCAAGCGCTGCATCTACGGTGTGGACCTCAACCCCATGGCCGTCGAACTGGCCAAGGTCAGCCTGTGGCTCGACGCCTTCACCATCGGCGCCCCCTTGAGCTTCCTCGACCACCACCTCCGCTGCGGCAACTCGCTCATCGGTGCCACGTTCGCCGACCTCAAGGCTGCGACGAAAACCCGGCTGTTCGGCGTCGATTACGAGCCGCTGTTGCGGGCGATCCGGCACGTACTGTTCGTCAACCGCATGGCCGACGCGACCGCCGCCGAAGTCCGCCAGTCGGCCAGCCAATACGACCAGGCCCGCCGCGAGCTGTCGGGCTACCAGATCGTCCTCGACCTGCTCGTGGCCCGCCACTTCGGCCACCCCACAGCCCCGGACCTGCTGGGCAAGCACGGCGACATCGACCTCTCGACCCGCGAGCGGTTCGTGTCATCGTTCGAGGCCCTGTGGGACCGGCAGCTCATCGCCGAAGTGGAACAACTCGCCCGCCGGCCCGACCTGCGGTTCTTCCACTGGGAAATCGAATTCCCGGAGGTGTTTTTCGAGTTCGCGGACGCCGACCAGCGGCAGCTCAAGCACCGGAATGAGATCGCGGAAGGCTCGGCGGGGTTCGATGCGGTGGTGGGAAATCCGCCTTACGACGAACTGAGCGAGCATGCGGCCGGGCGTGAGTTACCGGAGAAGGCGTACTTCAAGCAACTGGCGCTCTATCGAGACGCGCTCGGAGGGCGACTGAACGTCTTCCGGTTGTTCATCGTCCGGGCGCTGTCGGTGCTGCGGAAGGGCGGCCGCCACAGCTTCATCGTGCCGATGGCGCTACTCGCTGACCAGTTCACCGCGCCGCTGCGTCGACGTCTGCTGACGGACGGCCTTCTTCGGTCTATCGTGGCATTCCCGCAGAAGGACGATCCGCACAATCGCGTGTTCTTAGAGGCGAAACTGAGTACGTGCATTTTCGTGGCCGAAAAGCGGATTGAGCAGGGCCAGCCGATGCAGATTGCCACATATCCGGGAAAGTCTTTCGACGACGTGCCACGGCGCTGTTCAATATCATTTCGTGAAGTTGAGCTACTTGAGCCGGAGGGATTCAGCCTGCCCACTGTCAGTCAGGCGGACGTCGACCGCTGGCGTGCAATAGCTGCCTACGGGCGTACAGCAAGGTTCGGGCACGTTGCGCCATGCTACCTTGGCGAAGTCATGTTCAACGCAAGTACGCATGACCTGATCTCTACGGAGCCGATTGGACCACGGATCATGCGCGGCGGCAACGTGAATCGATACGTCTGCACCGATGATGCGAAGCAGGGCGAAATCGTGTTCCTCGATCACCAAGCCTTCGTTAATAGATACGCTCGCGACGCACGGTTGAACCATCGCAAAGCACCGCGAGTCGCATTTCAGGAGGCGGCTCCCATCGACAACTGGCGCCGCCTGATCCCCGCGTACATGCCGGCCGGGAGAATCTGTGGCCATACGCTCCGGTACTTCACGAGCGACGCTCGCTACGACTTATTTGCCATCCTCGCGTGTTTCGCGTCGAGTCTGTGCGAATGGCGATTTGGCCTCACCAGCACGAACAACCACGTCAACGCCTACGAGGTCGACGCGCTCCCGATCCCGCGATTCGAGCGGCTCACACGGCCAAATCCGCAGCTCGGCAACGTGGAGCACGAACCGTGGCAGGCATTGCTCAGCAATTCGGAGTGCGGACCCGCCGAATGGGAGGGCGCCGTGGTCGTCGAAATTCAACGCACTCCCGCGGCTGCCGATGCCTGGCCGGACACGATTCACGACGCACTTGCCGCGGCCGGCCATGAAATGACAAGACTGGCCGAAGGTCGCCAGCGCCTCACCAACGACTTCAGCGCCTGGCTGGTCGAAGCTCTCGACATCAACCCGGAGCGTTTCTCGGGGATGAGCTATCTCCGCGGCGGCCAGGCCGACTTCGACCGCCGGGGCTGGCCGTGGCTCGCCGAACTTCTCAAACGCAACCGTCGCGCCTGCAGCGTGGATCCCGAGCGCCTCGCGCCGACCCTGAAACAGAGGTACGAGGCCGTCTCGGCCGAACTGCAACAGAAGCACTCAGCGTTCACGGCGCTCGATGCCGCCATCGACCACGTCGTCTGGCAACTCGTCGGCTTGAATCCGGACGGCAGTCTGCCCTCGTAGCACTCACCGGCAACTCGAATGCTTCGGACAGGGATCGCGGGCTGCTCTTGCGGTAGAATTCGGGCCGCGAGAGTGTTGCACAGCTTGAATTCGAGAGCACTTCACAATCGCACCCGCTGAACGTGCTCGAAAGCCGCATTCGCGCCTCGCTCACAGCACAATGGGCACCTTGACCATCCACGCGGCGTGCCCATACAATCAGCCGCACGAATTTGGTGCGCTGCGAGTGCGAGAGCGACCGTTCAGGTCAAACGACTACGGCGACATGGTCGCGCAATCGAATAAGAGCCGCAGGGAGCAGGCGGAAGGGTTTGGACCCCTTGCCGGGCCAGTTTGGACCCCCAAACGCAACACGACGTGCCAGCGTCGTGCTGCGTGTACCCGAACCACGGTCGTCCGTGACGACCTTACCGACCACTCCCTGCGACCGGATCATCACTTGACGAGCTGCCGCAGGTAATCGACCGCGGCAGCAAACTTCTCACACTCCTCTGCGGTGAGATCTGGCGGAAACACAACGCTCCCGTTGCGCCCGGGCCCGAGAAACACGGGTACAGAATTCGTCGAGGCAGGCGGACCGCCGCTACCACGAGTCTCGGTCGCTCCAGCAGGCTCAGGCGCGGGTCGTCGCTGAGTCTTCCCGTTCCTGCGAAAGTTCTGTCGCTTCTTGCGCTGGCCGACATGCGGCGACACCTTCGCACCGGCATCGGCGAGTGCCTTCACGTAGAAGCGCACGCAGCGGTCCAGAACGCTGCCATCGACGCCGCCGTTTTCCTCAAACGCCTTGCGCAGCCGTCTCTCAGTGACCCTCTCGATCTCGATCCCGTCGACGATGCCCGCGTAGGCAGCCTTGAGAACTGCAGCAAGCGCGTCCTTCCACCGCTCCGTGCCGTACGACTCGACGAGCTGACGCAGCTCACCAGTCACGCGGTCTTCGCTGCCCTCGATAAGCCCGAGGAATCGCATCGAGAGCATCAGATGGCTCTGCGATCCGCCAGACAGATTTGGCATCATGCCCCGATCAATGTGGTCGGGCACGACGCTGCTGTGCAGAGATTCAATGAAATTCCTGAACGTCAAATAAGAGACGTACGGCGGGGACAATTTCGCGGCCTCGGTCATCGTAGCCATCGGACACCTCCGTGTCGGCTGTGCTGTGCTGTGCTGTGCAATGTCATCTTCGTGAAGTGGAGCAGAAAAGTCAATCGTCGGGACGACTCGCGGCGAGCAAAATTTGAAAGTCGAAACATCGGCCTGAGCGGCGACGTTCGCGTCCCGGTCAGGCGAGCTCGCGCATGAGTCGTCCGACGAGTTTCATGACTTTTAGAAAAGAATCTCGTCCGTGATGCGTCGCCCAACGTACGCGGCGCAGTCATCAAACGTCAGCCTGACTTCGTAGGGTGTCGGCCCTGTGAATTGTGGGACGTTCACCGTGAGCAGCCGGTGGGCCGAATAGCTCGAATCCTTCCAGGTGTAGACCTTGCCGTTGTCGAGGTCCGTTACACAAAGCTGCGCGACGAACGGTCCCGGCGTCTGAGTACTCGGGTTGAAACGGAATGTCACGCTGTTCTGGGCGAGTGACGCTGATTCGACGAACGTCCAGCGCCGAAAAAAGAGGTTACCGCGCCGGCCACCGCGGATGCGGTCCTCGAACTCGTCGCGAACGTTCGCGGGCAGCAGATTCCGCAACGTCTCCGATTCGGCCTCCGACCTGCAGACGACGTACTTCAAAGCCGACAGGTCGAGTTCATCCGGAATCAGCACCTCCGCATGCCGATGGAAGATGATGTTCCGCTTCTCGGCCTCCGACAGCGGACTATCGTGATACACCTTCTCGAACGGAATGGCGGCAAAATATCGCGAGTCCTCGCCGACGGAGGACGCGGCCGCCACGCTCCCCTCGCTGAACCGCGTCGTCGCCCGCGTCAGCACTTCGACCGCATCGAAGGCGAGAAAGACAGGCACCGGACAATGCGCTTCGAGCGAGGTCAGGCGCCCCGCCGGCCGAATCCCTTCGTTGTGGTACTGCGTCGGCGTCCGCGGCCGGAAGTAGAGCCGGACGTAGTCCTTCCACGTGTCGTCGGTGGTGTCGATCACTTGGACGCTGGCGATCTCGACGCGACTCGGACACCGACTCCGCGGTAGCAGGCGGCCCAGCGACAGGATTGAGACGACGTTCTGAATGTCGGTGAAGTGAAAGACGAATTGCGGCCACCAGTGCCGCGACGGTCCGAGCCAGGGCGATTGCGTGAGCGCCCGCAGACGCTCGATGATCTGCGCCGCGTCGGACTTGCGCGGGATCATCGCCGGACCATCTCCGCCACCGCGAACAGCTCATGCTGCGCCGTCCGGCCGGTGCGGGGGATCAACTGCAGCGCGTGTCGGAAGTCGGCGTCTGAACCGTATGACTCGGGCGAGACCTCTGTGAGCTTCAGGTACGGCAGTTCGCTGAGAATCGTGAAGATCTGTTCGGCCCGGGCATCAACCCCGTACGTGAGGCCCTCGGCCGTGACGAATCCGGCAGCACGTACGAATTGCCACAGATCGAGCAGCGCGTCTTGCGGCACGAATGCGGTCTCGTCGCCCTCAATCAGCAGTCCCGGCTCGGGAGTGTCCGTCACGCGGACGCGAAAAGGTCGGTCCGTGGCAGACGTGGCGAATTCGCTCCGCTCACGCAGCAGCCGGCACAGGTCGTCCCAGACCTCAACGAACGCCAGGCTCTCCGGCTCAGACCGCAGCCAGCGTTTCGTTTGTTCGATGTCGCGGTGCTCGGGGGCGAAGCGATCCGGGCGGTACAGGTGCACGTACACGTCGATGTGCAGCGGTCGCAGGTAGCGTTCCATCAGCGGACGCACTTGGCGCTCCCAGTCCAGTTCGCCGTTCCCGCAGCCCAACGGGGGAAACGCGATGCTGGTGATGGAGTTGGCTTCGTACGTCCTGGCGAACGCCTGCAGACCGGCTTCGACGTATTCGGGGCGGGAGGGCTGCCGCCAGTGCTTCTTCGTGGGAAAGTTCAACACCCACTTGTGAGGCGTGCGGAACAGGTGCAACTGCCCGATGTCGAGCCGCTTCGCCTCGCACAGCTTCTGATACTCGCGGAACATCTCTGGGTAGATCTGCTTGAAATCCTTTGCGATCCCCTTGCCCATGACGCCGACGGTGTTGACCGTGTTGACGAGCACCCGGGCGGGCGATCGGAACAGGTCGCCGATGATGTACGTCAGCATGGGGCACCCGAAGGGACGAAGCTCGAGACCCTGTCACGAACGGCTGCATACTGACGCAGCACTGCGGGAAGATCAACCGCGTCGCGCGGCAGGATTGGCTCTTGTTCCCAATGTACCGAGTTCTATACTTCTGTACAATAAGCTTCGCTGCCTTTTCGGACCGCCGCCTCGAAGTGCGACAAGAGCGAATCGGGGGGCCGACCGCAACAGACTTGTCGCGAACGGCGAAACCAGAGCGCGTGGCGACTCGAATCGGACAACGGTACAGTGTGTTGCTGCCGTGCTGCACTGGTCAGGTTGTCTCCGCGGGGCGACGATTCCCATGCTCCCTTTCGCCATCGACAACGACGAGCACCGGCTGGCCGATGCGCTCAACGACCTGCTCGGCCAGTCGCGGGGGCGGCCGGTGGATGTGGCGACGGCGTACTTCTCGATCTCCGGTTACCGGCTGGTGCGCGAATGGTTGCCGCACGTGGGGGCCTTTCGGCTGTTGATTGGTTCTGATCCGCAGACGGGGGCGGACGTCGGGATGGTGCCGGCGCGCGCGGCGGCCGTCCGGCAGCTTGCCGGCGACGTCGATGCCGAGCCGTTCACGCCCGAGACGCTGCGGCTTGTCGAAGAGCTGATCGCGTTTCTGCGGTCGGAGAAGGTCGAGATGCGGCTGTTCGACAAAGGGTTTCTGCACGCCAAGGCGTACCTGTTTCACCAGGACGTGGTCGGGCCGCAGAACCGGCACGACCGCCTGCGGCCCTTTGCGGCAATCGTGGGGTCGAGCAACTTCACCGGGCCGGGATTGCAGAGCAACCGCGAGCTGAACCTCGTGCACCGCGTCTTCACGCCCGGGGATGAAGCCGTTGACGTGGAAGCCGCCCGGCGGGTCGAGTATTTGCGGCACGGGGAAGCGGTTCATGAATCACTGCTCGATCCGGCCGGCGTCGACCTGCCCGACGCGGCCCGCCGGTTCATCAAGAGCGAGGTCGGCGCCCGGGCCGTGACGGAGTTGATGCGGTGGTTCGAGAAGGAGTGGACGCAGTCGACCGACTTCAAGGACGCCCTGATCGAGCTGTTCGACTCCAGCAAGTTCGGCACGAAGGAGTATGCGCCGTACCAGATCTATCTGAAGGCGCTCTACGAATACTTCAAGGACGAGCTGGGCGAAGAACTGCTGGACCCCGGCCGCAGCGCCGTCGACCTGGCCGAGTTCCAGGACGATGCCGTCAAGAAAGCGCGGAGAATCCTCGCCCGCTACGACGGCGTGCTGATCGCCGACTCAGTAGGGCTGGGCAAGACGTGGATCGGCAAAAAGCTGCTGGAGGATTTTGCGTATCACCGCCGGCAGAAGGCCGTCGTGGTCTGCCCGGCATCGCTGCGGGAGATGTGGCGGCGGGAGCTGGCCGCAGCCACGATCGCGGCCGAGGTCGTCGGCATGGAGGAGCTGGGCCGCGACGGCTTCGACACCTCGCGGCTGGGCGATGCCGACGTGCTCCTCGTCGACGAGAGCCACAACTTCCGCAACGGCAAGTCGAACCGCTACATCGCGCTGGACGAGGCCATTCAGCGCAGCGGCGGACGCGGCCGCGACGGCGAGCGGAAGAAAGTCATCCTGCTCTCGGCCACGCCCATCAACAATGACCTGTACGATCTGGCGAATCAGATCAACCTGTTCACCCAGAGCGAGCCCGATTACTTCCGCGACGCGGGCATCGGCGATTTGAACTCGTACTTCCGGCGGGCTCGGCGGATGCTGAACCAGGACGACACGCCCGCGGGCATCGTCCTGTTCAACCTGCTGGAAGAGATCATGGTCCGCAACACGCGGCCGTATATCCGCGCGGCGTACCCGAATGCCACCATCGGCGGCCGCAAGGTGGTCTTCCCCGACCGCCGCCTGCACACGGTCGAGTACAGCCTGGGTGAGACTTACGGCGGCCTCTACGGCGAGGTCGTCGCCGAGATTGAGCGCTTGTCGCTGGCCTCTTATCAGCTCGAGTCGTACCGCAAGGAAGCGGCCATCCGCGACCGCCAGGCGCACGAGTGGGAGGCCGGCCGGGAAATCGCCCTCGTTGGCCTCTTCAAGACCCGCTTCCTGAAGCGGCTCGAATCGAGCATCCACGCATTTCGCGAAAGCCTGCGCCGGGCCTTGGTGTTCGAAGAGACGTATCTCGATTACCTCTTGAGCGGAAGCGTCGTTTCCAACCGCGACTTCCACCGGCTGCTGCGGTTTCTGGCGCAGGACGAGGAAGACGAGCCCGCGGCGGGCAGCGTCTATGAAGACCTCGACACCCGCGACGACGCCCGCCAATACATCGAGGGGCTGGAGAAGGTCGACCTGAACGACTTCAACATGCGGCGGCTGGTGCGGGACGTGGAAGAGGACGTGCGGCTCTTGCGGACCCTGTACGAGCGGACGGAATCGCTGGCCCGCTCCGACGGCAAGCTCCAGCGGCTGAAGGACCTGTTGACCGGTGAGCTGAAGGGCCGCAAGGTCCTCATCTTCAGCTCATACAAGGACACGTCGCGATACGTGCACCGCGAGTTGACGGAGGAGCGATCGAATGACTGGCGGTCAGCGGCCGGCGGGCCGACGATCCGCCGCATCGACAGCGGCAATCATCCCGACGAGCGCGGCCGCATCCTGCGCCTGTTCGCGCCGGTCGCCAACGGCAGCGATGTGCCGGCCGACGAGCAGATCGACATTCTGATCAGCACCGATGTGCTCTCCGAAGGTCAGAACCTTCAGGACTGCGGCGTCATCGTCAACTACGACCTGACGTGGAACCCGGTCCGGCTGGTCCAGCGCAACGGCCGCATCGACCGCATCGGCAGCCCGCACGCCCAGATCGGCATCTACAACATGTTCCCCGAGGACGAGTTGGAGTCGCTGTTGCATCTGGTCGAGCGGCTGACCAGCCGGATCTCTACGATCGACGCCTTCGGCCTCTTGGATGCGAGCATCCTGGGCGAATCCGTCCACCCGCGGACATTCAACACGCTGCGCCGCATCCGCGAGCAGGACGGAGCTGTGCTGGACGAAGAAGAGGCACGGGCCGAGCTGGCCGGGCCGGAGGTGCTGCTGAAGCATCTGAAAGAGATGCTGGGCCGCGAAGCGGGCGAATCGGTGGCCGACCTGCCGAACGGAATTCACTCCGGGCTCAGACGGCAGGACTGTTATGGCATATTCTTCTACTTTCAGGCGCCGCGGCCCGGCGGCGAGGGCCGGCGGCATTTCTGGCGCTACATCGATGCCCGCACGGGCGAGATCGAGGACAACCGCTACGAAATCGCCCGCCGGATCGCCTGCCGGCCCGACGAGCCGCGTTACATCGGCGACCAGGACGTCTTCGCCCTGCAGGAGAAGGTCATCGAGCACGTCTTGGCCGCCCAGCGCGAGGTAGAAGCGCGGGCTGCGGCGCCGCCCACGGTCGACCCCATCCAGCAGGTCGTTAACGAAGAACTCAAGGACGCCCTTCGGCGGCAGAAGGTGGACCGCGATCTCGCCAAGGAAGCCATCCGCTTTCTGGGTCAGCCGATGGGCCGCTCGCTGCACAGAAAGCTGAAGAGCGCGTGGGACGAGTGGTCGGCGTCGCGCGACGACGGAGTGCTCGTGGCGCGAATGGCTCTCTTGGCCGGCGAGTTTTCGAAGGACAGACCGTCAACGGAGTCGACGGCGAGCCTGCGGCGCGAAGACCTGACTCTCGTCTGCTTTGAATACGTGACCGGATAAGTCCATCGCCATGCCCGATGCAATCACCGTGGGACTCGTCACCCACGATCACGTCGGGTTATTACCTCGACAAGGGCTATCACTCGCACATCAAGCTCTGGGGCTCACAGGGCTGGCTGCACCTGACCCGATAAGCGAGCGGCCGCTGCACTGGTCGACGATCGCGGGCGCGAAGGCCGGCGAAATCCAGGAGTTCACCGGTCAAAGGAGCCTCGCGGCCATACGGCGTTCGTCCAGGCGGCGGTGCGCGCGTGCGTCCGCAGGCGCGTCGATCACGTCCCGCAGCAGAGATTCCAGCCGACGACGATGTTCGCCTGTACCAGTGTGAATGATGACCGCTCGCCCCATGCCAGCGCTCTCGACTTTCCTCACGCCAAGGCCATGCCCCTTGAGCCGTCGCCTGATCTGGAGACGCGCCGAGGTTCACGTAGATCCTGTAACCCTTTGTGTCCGCCATCAGTCCACCTCCCTCAGCCGCCCCTGATAGCTACTTTCAGGCGCCCGAAGACCGCCCTGGGCCGATATCACTCTTCACCGCCAGGACCGCATCCAGCGGCGACGGCGGTACGACAGCCGATCACATCGCTGAACCCGACCTGCTTGAGCAGCGCCTCGTATTCGACGAGCGTCCGTTCCTTTCCTTCGGTGCAGAACCACCTGATACTGGTGTTCCCGAACATCGAGGACCGTAATGCTGCGACTCCTGACGACCCTCTGCGCTCTTCTGATTCTTGCCGGAGTGCCAGCCGCCAAGAAATTGTTTGCGGCGCCGCCGGCAGCTCGCGCTGTCTCATTTCAGCGAAGCGACGGCACGCTCCAGATCGCCATCGGAGGCCAGCCGATTGCGGAATATGTCTTCAACGACGACCACGTCCGGCGCCCGTACTTCCGGCATCTGCGAACTCTCTCAGGCGCGCAGGTGACCCGCAATCATCCGCCGGTGAACGGGCAGGACCTCGACGACCATGCGACGATGCACCCCGGTCTTTGGCTGGCGTTCGGTGATCTCGACGGAGCCGATTTCTGGCGGAACAAGGGGCGAGTGCGGCACGTCCGGTTCGTTGAATCGCCGAAGGGTGGCGACGGCAGCGGCTCTTTCACTGTCCGCAACGCCTACGAGGCCGATGGGAAGACGATCTGCACCGAGGACTGCGAAATCGACATCTCAGTGCGGCCGGACGGGTATCTCCTCGTCTGGCGTTCGGCGTTCCATTCCAATCAGGACGACTTCACGTTCGGCGACCAGGAAGAAATGGGACTCGGCGTGCGCGTCGCCACTCCGCTCGCCGTCGTCAGGGGTGGCACGATCACCGACAGCGAGGGCCGCAAGAACGAGCCGCAGGTGTGGGGCCAGCAGGCTGACTGGTGCGAGTACAGCGGCGTCGTGGACGGCCGGCGGGTCGGCGTCGTGCTGATGCCCGATCCACGGAACTTTCGGCGGTCCTGGTTTCATGCGCGCGATTACGGCCTGCTGGTGGCGAACCCGTTCGGCCGGAAGGCCTTCAACAAAGGGGACACCAGCCGGGTCGCGGTCCAGAAGGGCGACCGGTTCCGACTGGGATTCGGCATATTGATTTACGATGTTCCCGAACGGCAGTCGCCGCACATCGGCACTGTCTACAGCGAATACGTCCAGTCGTTGCGGCCTCGCCCGCGATCGTGACTCCCGGCACGGCGGCCCCTTCCTGGGCAGGATCACGATGAATACCCGCCAGCTCCATAAGCTCGGCGTTCCAGACGAATGCCTGTCGAGCGCCATCGCCGGCCTGCAGGCGGGAGCAGTCGGACCTCGTGGAAATCGTCGCCCGCTTCGACCCGCGGATCGTCAAGATGTGCGACGACGGCAGCATTGCGGAAGACGGAAGGGGGCTCAGTGGACTCCCGTACCAGCTTTCGAACAGATCGCCACAGCTTGTGTGCTGCGGTTGGACCGCTGATAATGGCGCTGGTCGCCCTCGCCCCTCACGGCGGGGGGGCCGACGAATTGAAGTGCGGGCCGAATCCCCTCTCACATCTCTATTGAGGAGGCCCGACCGATGATCTCCGTCATCCCCACGTCACCATCTGCTCCTGCCGGCCGGGCTCGCCGGGGGATGGCTGTCGTGTTCAGCGCCGTCGCCGTCTGCACTCTTGCGGCTGCCTTCATCGGTCAGGACACCGAAGGTCCCTCCGCGCGAGGTTCCCACACGAGCCGTTCGCAGGAGCCGCCACCGGCCGGACAGGAAAGCACTGGCGATCCTGTCGCACTGGATCAAAAACAGCCTCCCGTAGATGGCGTGCTCACACACGTGTCGATGCCCATCGGCGAGGACGTGCTGGCAGCCGTCCGGAAAATGAACAGCCACCCGTTGCCGGACGGTAAGTTTGAGGCGGGCCACGTTTCATCGCGTCGGCCGGAAGGCGTGAAGCCGACTCGCACTGCGACAGGCTTTACGATTCGGCTGCCCTCCGGCACCCCGGTCCCCACACCCACCGTCTATCGCGGACGGCTGTACTCGGGCGGTGGATTCAGCTCGCGGGAGTTCTACTGCTTTGACGCCACCAGCGGCCGCTGCCTGTGGGCTGTCGATCTCAGCGACGATGGTCCCTCCTGGCCTGTGGCTTCCGAGGGCACGATTCTCTTCAACACCGAGTCCTGCACGATCTTTGCGCTCGACGCCGAGACCGGCAAGCAGCACTGGTCGTGGTACCTGGCCGATCCGCTCCTTTCCTCGCCCACTGTGGCGCAGGGGCGGGTCTTTACGGTTTATCCGGCGGCGGAGCTGCAGGGTGCCGTGCCACTTCTCGGGAAGGATCAGAATGCTGGCGAAAGAAACGAGCCCGAGTCAGCGAGGCCGGCGACTCATGTGCTGGTCTGCTTTGACCTCAAAAGCGGCAGGACCCTCTGGCGGCGATGGATCGACTCCGACTGCATCTCGGCGCCCGTGGCCACGGATGACGAGTTGTTTATCGCGAGCTTTTCCGGCACCGTCTACCGGTTCCGCATCAACGACGGCGCCGTGCTCGCCGCCGTCGCGATGAACGCCACGTCGGCACCCGTTGTCGCCGGGGGACGACTCTATGTGACGACTCGCTCTGAGGGCGGAACCCTGAAGGAAGTGCTCGCTGCGGCCGATCGGTCACTCGACTCCCCGACGGCCTACGGTCTTGCGCGCAGCGCTCCGTACCTCGATCGGCGCGTTCAGGAGCAGTCGCGGGCGGCGAAAGCGGCGGCGGGTTTCGAAGCATCCAATGGCATCCTGGGCGGCTTCGGCGGCGGCTTCAGTGGCGGAATGCCTTCTCTCGCCGATCCGCCGGACGAGGCTGCGTCGGATTCGGAC
>JAHWKJ010000583.1 GCA_019347905.1 Planctomycetota bacterium | reverse complement strand
CGATGATGTAATAACCCACCCGCTGCACGAATGCCGCATAGAACCACGCCAGGATATTGGCCTGAATCGTGCGTGCGGCCGGCTCGGTCAGCATCCGTGCGGCGGCATATCGCCCGGCGACGGTCGTCGGCGAGAAGAGTGCCGAAATCGGCCAGTAGAGCTTTGAAACCGTTCGAGACAAACCCGGCAGCCGCGCCAGCGTCCGCCAGTGGTTGACCGTCAACAGATGACTCCCCGGCACATACGCATCGACGGTACGTGCGAGATCCTCAAAGGCGAGTTCGGCCGCGGCGAGAATCTCCGGCAGCGTCAGTGCCCCGGCGGGATCATGGGCCTCCGGGTGGTAGCAGCGGGTCAGCTCGATTGCCAGGTCGCGCGCCGTGTCGACGTAGAACTGCAGCTCCGTCAGGCGGCGCGGGGGCGTTTGGTCTGCGCGACGCACTCGCTCCTCGACGCGCTTCCAGGCCTCGCGGTCGCGCGGCGTCCAGTGCAGGGGCGGATCCGTCGGCGGAGCTTTGAGCGGCAGCACCCGCGTGCCCCACAGCTTCGCCAGCAGAAGCGCGATGCCCCACGAGACTGGCAGCAGCACCCACATCCACAACAATTGCCCCGTCTGCCACAGCGCCCACGAGCCGACCGCGACGAAGGCCACAACCGGCGCCGTCAGCAGCAGAACGATGAAGATGGCCTGCCAGCGTTTCACTCTTGCCCCATGAGATTTCAGCCTTTGCGGTCCCTTTGCGTCTTTGCGCCTTTGCATCAAGTCCCCTTTTCCAGGCGCGGGTCGATCGGCCACAATGGCGCGCGTTCAACCGCCAACATACACCGTGGCCTGCGGAATCGCCCAGCATGATTCGACTGGCCGAGATCGTCGCATTCCTGGAAGAGCTTGCGCCGCCGCACCTCGCGGAGGAGTGGGATAACGTGGGATTGCTCGTGGGCGACCGCGCGCGGACCGTCGGCCGCGCCATGACCTGCCTCACACTCTCGCAGGACGTGGCGCGCGAGGCGATCGCCGGCCGGGCCGATCTCGTGGTGACGCACCATCCCGTCTTGTTCCGCGCCGTGAAACGGCTGACGGCTGATGATCCCCAGGGACGAGTGCTGCTGGAGCTGATCGAAGCCCGCGTCGCCGTCTATTCGCCGCACACTGGCTACGACAGCGCAGCGGAGGGCATTAACCGGCAACTGGCCGAACTCCTGGAGCTGTCCGACATTGGAGTGCTGCGGCCACCCCCACTCGCCCCCCCTGATCAAGGCGGCGAAAGCGCGGGTGACGTGGCCTGGCAGGAAACCGCGGCGCAGCCTGTCGGCGGCGGACGTTACGGGCGGCTCAATTCGCCGCTGACGCTGCGGCAGCTTGCCGAACGAGTCAAACAACGGCTGAACTCTACGATCGTGCAGTTCGCGGGCGAACCGGAGCGCCGGATCGAGCGCGTCGCCGTCGGCTGCGGGTCGGCCGCTGAGTTTCTTTCCGATGCGCTAGCGCTGGGGTGCGAGGCGTTTGTGACGGGTGAAGCCCGGTTTCATGCGGCTCTCGAAGCCCGCTCGTCCGGCATTGCGCTCATCGTTGCCGGCCACTATGCGACGGAGCGTCCGGCGATGGAAACGCTCGCCCGGCGTCTGGCGGAAAGGTTCCCGACGCTCGAAGTCTGGGCCAGCCGCGACGAGCGGGACCCGCTGGAGCATGCCGTCTAACACAAGCGGAACCAGCATGCCCCGCACGCCGTTCGGAACCATCGTCTCGCGGGCATTGAAGCTCCGCTGCCCGCGCTGCGGCGCCGGGCCGCTGTTTCGCGGCATGTTCCGCATGTACGACCGCTGTTCGAGCTGCGGCTTGAAGTACGAGCGGGCGCCCGGCTATTTCCTGGGCTCGGCGTACATCAACTATGGGGTGACAGCGGTGCTGTTGACGGTGGCCTACGTCGTGCTGCACTTCGGCTTCGAATTGACGAACCGGCAGCTCATGGCGCCGCTGATGACGCTGGTGGTCGTGTTCCCGCTGGCGTTCTTCCGCTGGGCTCGTTCGTGGTGGCTGGCGATGGACTGCTACATCGACCGCGAAGGCTTTGAGAGCGATCAGCCTGAGGAAACCTGAACGGGGTCAGACCCCTTTGCGGACGCGCGACGCAGAACGATTGAAAACTGGTGAGCCGCCAAGGGGTCTGACCCCTTCCCACGGCTCTACGAGCGCACCGTGTCGAGGATGCGCAGGCCGTAGCGCTCGCCGGCTTTGACGGCCTCGCCGCGGCAGAAGCGGCGGTTGTTCACGTACAGGTCGAGCAGGTCGTCGCAGGGCTTGGCGAACGTCAGGAGGGCGCCCGGCGCCAGCGAAAGCACCTGCGCGAGCTCGATCCGTTTCTCGGCGATGCGCACCGAGAGCTGCACGGGCAGCTTCACGATCCGCTCCAGCCCCGGCGGCCGGGCGGCCGGCCGCGTCGCGCCCGTTCCACTCTCCGCCGGCGCCGCTTTCGATCCGCGAGACGACATCGCCCATTCCGAATGTGAAATTCTGTTCTCCCGGATCTGTTATCGGCACGTTCGGTGCTTCGACCTCCGCGTTTTCGGGCGACGTCGGCAGCCGATCCGGCGAGCGTCGTGTGCTGGGTCGCCAGGGGAAAGATTGCGTTTCGGCGAGGCAGGCTGTTCAATGGATCGATGCGGGCAGTTCGGGTCCGCTGATCGAACCGACCCCAATCGGGCGGCTTCGGCGGGAAGATCGATCCATCATGGAGGCGGGCCATGAGATCCACCACACGGTCAAACGGGCAAGAGGTTCGCGCCGACGCAGCCCACGAGCGGCGCTACCGCGTGTTGATCGTCGACGACCACCCGGTTATCTGCGAAGGCTACCGGCAGCTCATCGCCTGTGATGCGCGGCTGGAGATCTGCGGGGTCGCCGCAGCCTCGGGCGAAGCGCTGCAGATCATCCGCGACAAGCGGCCGCACCTGGCGCTGGTCGACTTGTCGCTTTCGAAAGGCCACGGCCTCGAGCTGTGCAAGCAGATTCGCTCCCGCTTTGAGCAGCTCAAGCTGCTGGTCGTTTCGGCGCACGACGAACGATTGTTTGCGGAACGTGCTCTGAAGGCAGGCGCGTCGGGATATCTTCACAAGGGCGAAGCCTGCGACCGGCTGCTGGACGCGATTCACGCCGTGCTGGAAGGGCGCGTTGTGCTGGGCCGCGAGATGACCGAGCGCGTGCTCGACCGGCTGACGCGCCGCGGCGAGCCCGACTCGCCGCTGGAGGACCTCTCGGATCGCGAGATCGAGGTGCTGGAACTTCTGGGCAGCGGCCTGGGCACGCAGGACATCGCCCGCTGGCTGAGCCTCAGCCCAAAGACGGTCGACTCCTACCGCGAAGGCCTGAAGCGCGAGCTGGGTCTGACGAACAGCACCGAGCTCGTCCGCCGGGCCGTGCTATTCGTGCTGCAGAACGAGTGACGCCCTCAATGCGTCCAATCTTCGGTGCCGTTCATTTTTCTACCGCGAACAGCGCGCAAGTACACAATCAGCAAGCTCACGGCACACATCGCCATAAAGAATGGTCCCCAGACAACGATGTATCCGACTAGTCCATAGTCCAATTTGCCCCACTGAACTGCGAGGATGATAAACCCAACTGCCGATGCGATTGCGCATGCTCCTGCAGCGGCTAACAGAGCCCACCGTGGAACGCCCGTCCTCTTCAACAGAATTGCGACCACGGCTGCCGCCGCCGGAAACCACAGGATCGGCAGCACGATGCCAGCTACTAGGAGCGCCACAATCAGCCAAGTGACAAAACCCATAATCCTGATGCCTTTCGCCTCTGATGTGGCCGGCGAAATGATGCCTTACTGAGACGCCGGATCGTACAGCAGCGGAAAGTACGTGCCGCCGACCGGCTGGCCGGTGGGAATGGGCGGCGTGCCGGGCATCAGCGGGTCGTTGCTGTCGGAGCGGACGCCGTCGCGGAGCATGTTAATGACG
>JAHWKJ010000078.1 GCA_019347905.1 Planctomycetota bacterium | reverse complement strand
GCCACGGCCACGGCGACGGCCTGCGCGGCGGCGACATCCTGGCCGGTGCGGTCGCCGCCACTACGAGCGGCGGTACGTCGCGCCGCCTCGGCCACCTCGGACAGCGGAAGGCGCGGCAGCAGACCCAGCGGGCTGGTCCACGCCGCCGCCGTACCCGCCGTCGTGAAGCCGGTGACGTCGAGGTCCTGCAGGCACAGCGCGTCGAGGCGGTGCGACGAGCGCCGGGCGGACAGCGCGGCCGGGGCCGGCGGCGCGGTCGAGTGGCGGATGAGATGCACCGCGAGAGTGAGCGTCTGCCCGGTGACCGGGCCGAACTGCAACTCCTGCGCCGGTGACCGCATGGCCTGCTCGACGTCGTCTACCGACGCCGACGCCGGCAGCTGGCGGTGCAGGCCCTCGGCGCAGGCGATCATGAGCAGGCAGCCGCCGACGCGGTGGCGCCACTGTCGCCAGACGGCGGTGGGGCGGGTGGACAGGTCGGTCATCTGTCGCTCTCCAAGACGTGTGGGATCTCAGCACTCGGTGGCCCATGCCTCGGTACTCCCAGCCGGTGTGGGTCCACAGGGCGGAGTCGAGGCAGTTGCGGCCGTCGACGATCTTGCGGCCGGCGACCAGTTCGCCGAGGGCGACCGGGTCGGCGTTGCGGAAGTCGGCCCACTCGGTGAGTACGCAGATGAGGTCTGCTCCGGTGACGGCGTCGTTCATGTTGGTCTCGTAGGTCAGCTCGGGGGCCACCCGGCGGGCGTTGTCGGTGCCCTGTGGGTCGTAGACGTGCACGTCGGCGCCGGCCTTGCGCAGCAGCGCGGCGACGGCGAGCGCGGGGGCGTCGCGGACGTCGTCGGTGTTGGGTTTGAAGGTCGCGCCGAGCACGGCGATGCGGGTGCCGGCGAGGTCCGGGCCGGCCGGGCCGGAGCGGCGGCCGAGGAGTTCGGCGGCGAGTTGGAGGACCCGGGTGCGGCGGCGCAGGTTGATCAGGTCGACCTCGTGCAGGAAGCGCAGCGCCTCGCCGGCGCCGAGTTCCTGGGCGCGGGCCTGGAAGGCGCGGATGTCCTTGGGTAGGCAGGCGCCGCCGAAGCCGAGGCCGGCTGGAGTTTCGCGAAATCGAGGTACTCCTCGAAGGTGAGCTCGGTGCCGAGCTTCGCGGCCGCGCGCTGGAGCAGCTCGATCAGCCAGTCCCGCGTGGGGTCCTCCACGGGCGGCAATTCGAAGCCGGCCAGCAGCGGATGCTCCGGGAGTGGCTCATCGTCCGCCTTGGGGGCAAGCTGCGCTTCCAAAGCGGCCACCTTTCGCATGTGGGCCGTCGTCAGGATTCTCACCGCCTCAGCCGGCAGCGATTCGCCGGCGGCGAGTTTCGCGGCGATGGCGGATTTGACGGCTTCGACAGCCCGGGCACGATCGGGGCGAACAGAGCGTTGTGCGGCCATGGGGTTCCCCGCAGGAGACAGGCGGTCAATCGATCGCGCCAGAGATTTGGGGCAGGTCGCGCCCGCAGTCGCACGAACCGCGCGGCTCGCCTTGCCCTTCATTCAATACGGCATCGGTTGCGCCCAAGCCGCATCGACCCGACGACCGATCGGAACACGGGTAGTTCCTGCGCGCCTCGGCCGATACGATAGGGTTCGCTCGAACGGTACGAGCAGTCGTCAGCTCTTGATCCACTACCCCCGGCCCTGCGTTCGCGTCGAGCCGAATCGAGAGAGGTGCCCGATGACGGCCTACAAGGTCCTTCGCGACGCCCGCCGCGATCCGCGTCAGTACGTCGGGCCGGTGCTGATCGGCATCTTGGTGCTGGCGGCTGCTGTGCTCGTGTTTCAGAGCTTCTACACGGTGGCGGCCCACGAACAGGCGGTGCTGTTGCGGTTCGGTCGCTACCACAGCACCCAGGGCCCCGGGCTGCATTTCAAGATCCCCTTCGCCGACAGCGCCGCGATCGTGGAGATGAACGAGCGGAGCATGCGGCTGCCGTTTGGGATCACGGGCCGCGTGAGCGAGGCCGAGGTCGATCGCAGCCACCGCATCCGTCAGGACGAATCGCTGGTTCTCACCGGCGACCTGTATGCCGGCGTGGTCGAATGGAATGTGATCTGGCGGGTCGTCGAGCCGAAGGACTTCCTGTTCAGTATCGACGCCGAGGAAGTCGAGCGGCTGGTGACGGCGGTGGCCCGCAGCACGATGCACCGCGCAGCGGGCGATTATTCGGCCGACGAGCTGCTCACCGGCAAGCGCGAGGAGATCGGTCTGGCGGCGTTCCGGGAGATGCAGAAGGTGCTCGACAGCTACGAGAGCGGCATCAGCATCGTGGCCGTGCAGATGCAGCGGGTCACGCCGCCCGAACGGGTGAAGCCGGCCTTCGACGAAGTGAACGCCTCGATTCAGCAGCGCGACCAGTTGGTGAACGAGGCCCACCGCGAACGCAATCGGATGCTGCCGACGGCCGAAGCCAACAGCGACAGGCTGATCCGCCAGGCCGAAGGCTATGCGGCCCGCCGCCGGGCAGAGGCGGAAGGCGAGATCGCGGCCCTGCTGGCCAGGTACCGGGCCTACAGCGACGCGCCCGACATCACCCGCCGCCGGCTGTACCTGGAAGCCATGGAGAACGTGATGCTCAACAGCGGCCCCAAGACCGTGCTCGACGCGGAACTCGGGGGGCTGCTGCCGCTGTTGAATCTGGACCAAACCCACCAGGCCGGCGGCAGAACCAGGCCACCGGCCGGCGGAGCGCGCCGGGGAGGCGGGCCATGAACGGCAAAGCGAAGCGCTGGTTGACAGCGGCCGCAATCCTGGTGGTGGCCGTGGCCATTCTGACGCCCTCGTTCCTCTATGTGGTCGACGAGCGGGAAATGGCCGTCGTCTTGCAGTTCGGCGACCCGGTGGCCGAACGGACGCAACCGGGGCTGTACTTCAAGCTGCCGTTCGTGCAGGAAGCCCGCAAACTGCCCCGCACGCGGCAGTTCTGGGGCGATACGCCGGACGAATTCCTGCCCGATCTGCCGACCCGGGACGACAAGAAGATTCAGCTCGTGCCGTGGGCCGTGTGGCGCATCAAGGATCCGACGGTGTTCGTTCAGCGGCTGCGGACGCTGGAGAACGGCGAGCAGCGGGTGGCGCAGTTCGTGCGGGGGGCGATCCGCGACGTCGTCACGCAGTACGATCTGGCCGAGCTGGTCCGCAGCACCGACCGTGGGATGCACACCACCGCTGAGCCGGCGCTGGACGTCGAGGGCGTCGTGCTCGAGCAGCTTCCCGGCGATATGCAGCGGGTGACGATCAAAATCCGGCACGGCCGTCAGAAGATTATCGAAACGATCAAGCAGGAGGCGCAGCGGCGGCTGTCGGCCGGCACGGGGGAAGAAGGCGGCCGCCGCGGCGTCGAGCTGATCGACATCGGCATCTCGCAGATCGACTTCGTCGAGAGCGTGCGCCAGAAAACCTTCGACCGCTGGATCGCCGAACGCCAGGCGATCTCGGCCAAAAACGTCAACGAGGGCGAGCGGCTCAAGCAGGAGATCATCAACCGCACCGCCGCCGAGGTCGAGCGCATCGAAGGCGAAGGCCAGCGCCAGGCGAACGAACTCCGCGGCGAAGTCGACGCCGAGGTCATCCGCAAGTACGCCGAAGCCATCGAAGAAGCGGGCGAGTTCTACACGTTCGTCCGCACGCTCGAGGCGTATCAGAAGTCGATCGGGCCCGACACGCGGCTGATCTTCACGACCGACAACGAGTTCCTGCGGCTGCTGAATCGGCTGGACGAGGCGCCGCCGGCTTCGGAGGCGTCACCGGTGACCGGGTCCGGCCGGTAGCCGTTTGCGCATCAGTTATGGCGGCCGATATGAACGGAAAGAACACCCGTGGCCGTCGCAGCCAACATCGAGCCAGGGATCCGCGCGGCAGTGCGGGGCAAGAAAAGGTTGCGGGTCTGCTGGCTTTTGTGGAACGGGAGGGGATGGTGCTGGAGTCGGGCCGGCATCCCTCGGTCCCGAACCTGTGGACCACATCGTTGGCGAGCGGGTGGCCGGGAGCTGGTGGGGGCATCCCAGGGGACACGAGATCTACTCCTTGCTGAGCGGGGTACGCGAGGCGGAGGCAGATGTGGCGGTATGCAAGCTTATTGATGGAAAGATCACGTACATCCACCGGCGATTATGGCCGGCTTGCACGCGGTTGGCCGAAGTGATCGGGCTCGAGCGTCTGGATCTCATCCACTCGGTCCACACGGACCGGGGCCACCACAGATTGCAGCGCATCCCACTGGCCGAATGGTTGCCGCGAGAGGCGGCGGACGAGGCCGCGGTACTCGGCGAGGATAAGGCGCGGATTCTACTTGCCCAGTGGTTGGACGCAGCTCTTTCTTGCCGTTGAAATGAGCTGCGTCCCCTTTGACTGCCGCCCCCCGCACCGGTTCCAGCCCCAGATAGCGGATCGGCTCGTCAGCCAGCGCCATGGCGATGCGTCCGTTCCCGCAACCGACGTCCAGTACAACATCACGCGACGTCCAGAGCGCCCTGGGTCGCAGGTTATCGGCTCACGTACTCGACCCCGGAATCGTACACGCAGTCCCGGCCACCCGTGGGCACCGGGCCGCCGGTGATCCGCCGGCACAACTGTCGCCATTCGTCACCGGTCATTGACCTGCACTCTGGAATCTCCATGTCGGTTCGTCGCATCAACGCTGTTGGTCGCGGTCGACTACCTATGGTTCTGTCTCCAGGATGTGCTTTCTTGAAGCGATCCAGATCCACTCGTAGCACAGACCGCGCCTGAGCACTACGATGATTCCTTCGTGTAGATCGTAGATACGACACAAGGAGGCCGCGCCAAAGTCTATAGATTCGGTGCCTACCACCGCAGCCCACCTGCGAGCAGGCTTTTCAACAAGCCTCCCCTCGCGCCACACCCGGCGCATGACCAAATGATCATCAACCATTACAAAAAAATGGCTCCTCACGATCGGCCCCGCTAAACTTAAAACGCCTAGGTACATCTTGTCCTTGAAAACATGTGCTGCCCAATCCGCTGCCGAGTTGTCGACCAGCACCGTGTACCGGTCCGTTTCGTCGCCCATCTGCAGATGCCCCACGCGACCTCCCATCTTTGCCCCCACAACGTTGTCCGCGCGATTTGCGAACAGGTCATGAACGGTGTATCCTTCCTCATAAGCATCAACTGCAGAAGGATACTGCTTGCCACCAAGCGTCCACGCGGGGGGCGGCGTGTCGAAAACAGGGTTTTCCCACTCCTTGCCAAGCTCACTGCGCTTGGCATTCAGTACACTCGCGAGGAGATCCCGCTGCGACAGCACGTCCCCAGACAGCGAAAAGTGGAACCAGCGTCCAGAGCCAACATCCCTTAGGCCGAACTTGATCCATAGACTCCTCGAATCCGGTGGCCAGCGGACGTCTAGCGGGCAGATGCCGTCCGCTGCGGGGTGCAAGCTATAGGCGCGTGACTGCTTCGCCCATTTATTGTCAGCCATGGCGTACACTGCAACCTCATGGCGCGAGCCGTTCGTTTTTAGGAGCGCCAGCTTCTCATAGTTCGGAGAAATCGAAAAGCGATAGACGTCGCCCTGCTCGGCTGTGAATATCTTGTCGACTTCACTACCAGCCGGCTGCGCCGGGGCACGTTCCATCCAAGTGATGAAGGAACTGTCTCCTGGCCAGCTTGACGGGAGAGTGAGAGCAGAATCATCACTCGCGAGCTCTTTGTCGTCGCCACGCGCGACCGCAGTGGCAGCAGCAAGGAGAGCGACAGTCAATGCGATCGACGCAATACGGTTTTTCCTCATCATTACCCTCACTGGGCGTTCGAGTGTCGCCGGATCGAGGTCAAAGGCCAAGGGCGTCGCATGTCGTCCCAGGCGGATCAAGCGTCAACCTCACGCAGAAAAGCTTATCTGCGTAGGTCGCCGCATTTCGCTCTGCAGTCGTGCCGTTCCGTAGCTCATTGGGACTCTTTCCACCGCCGAAATCATTCGTGCCTGCAGCTTTGTTGTAGTTCCAGAACGCGTACCACACGGTTGTGTTGCCGTCAGTGCCTGGATTGTTCGCGTTGTTCACGCCTCCGTTGAGAAGTTCCGCAGACCGTACCATGTTATCCTGCGGCTTGTAGATGTTGAGGGCTTCAGTCGCATGGTATGGGCAGAATCAAAGGGGACGCAGCTCTTTCTTGCTGTTGAAATGAGCTGCGTCCCCTTTGACTGCCCACCTTTGACTGCCTCCATTTGAAGGGCTCGTGGCGACGGTTCATTGAATCTCTCGTGCCATGTCGACGATCTTCTGGATCGAGCGCCAGTTCCGGGCGGTAACGGGGACGCCAATCAGCCTCTCGGCATTGGCCGCCAACCTGGAGCGGCCGATGCCGTTCGGAGCATGAAGATAAAAGACATTCTTCGTCAGTTCGAACCGCTCAGACTCGGCTCGCAGTTTCTCAAGACCGTCCAGATCGGGATCGTCCGCTTTGTTGGCCAGGAAGAAGAGGTGCAGCGACTTCGGCTCGTCTGCGGCTTCAGGGAATGGGTTCCCAGCAACGGCCTTCTCGATGTCGTTCAGCGTCAAGAGCATCACCTGCGGTTGAAATCCGTGTCTGGATTTGACTTCCCGGCTGATCGTTCGGGCGAGAGTGGCTGCGTCACGCTCCTTGGATCGAAAGACGACATTGCCACTCTGAATGTAGGTTTCGACGTGGTTGCATCCAGCTTCTTCGAAAATCGCAACCAACTCCTTCATCGGCAGCAGGTTCTTGCCGCCGACGTTGATGCCGCGGAGCAGAGCGATCCACGTTAGCATGGCGACAGACCTGTCGATCATTTGAAGAAGTCTCTCGAGTTGTGGAGCAGTTGCCGAAGTGCAGTCAAAGGGGACGCAGCTTTTTCTTGCCGCTGAAATGAGCTGCGTTCCCCTTGACTGCCTTCGCGACCTATGTGAGCCAGGAGGGTCACACGCTTGCGATACCGCGCATGAGGAAGAATAGAACAAGCGCCGAAAAGAGTGCGAGGCCTCCAACACCTGCCATCACGATCGGAATTCGGATTCCCTCCTTTACGCGGATTGCGACCATCCACAGACCAATGCCACCAAGCAAGCCGTAGACGAGGCCAAAGCGTGCAGCCTCGCGCAAGTTCGGAGGTGACGGGAAGCCTTCGAGAGCGGCAGCATCCCCCATCACCGCGCCAGCAATAGACGCGACGCAGCTTCCACACACCACACGAAGCAATAGACGCACCTTCATCTCTACCGCCCCTCTTGTCGGCGCCCAACCTCGCCGATGATCGACCAGACGGCGTCGGCCATGCGGGCGTGCCCGGCGTTGGACAGGTGGATCGAGTCGAGTGTCGTGTCCTGCCGGACCAGCACGCCCATTAACACGCGCTTCGGGATCAACAGCATGCCGTGCTTTCGCGCCAGCCGCCGCTGAATCCGGCCGTACGCGTTGAAGAATGGCGGCAACGGCAACTCGAACATCAGCACGGTTCGCCCCGGCCGACATACATCGAGCAGCAGCCGTTCGAGGCCGGCCGCGAATTGCTCCGGGCTGGTCGAGCCCAGGAGGTCGTTCCCGCCGATCTCCAGCAGGACGAGGTTTTCCTCGGCGCCAAGTTCGTCTGCCTGCTTGCGAGCCGAGGCGACGGTCGCCCCGACCGAGGAATAGTCACGAACCGGCACGCCGTGCCGCTCTGCCAGCAGCCCGGGCCAGGTTGTTTCGTTGTCGCCGAGCCCCGCGGTCAGCGAATCGCCGATCACGGCAAGCACCGGCTGCTCGAGGCCAGGCACCCGCGGAATGACATGCCACGCGGCCTCCATGCCGGCCGCGACCAGCCACAGGGCGGCCACCGCAAGCCTGGCAACGAGCAGATGCTTCCACCGTTCGCTGCGCTTCCAGCATTCCAGGCACAGCCAGCCGACCGTCGTGATCGCCAATGCGGCATATGCCCAAACAGGGAGCGGCGTTGCCGAAGCGGCCACCAGCAGTCCGCCGAAAATCACGAGCAGGATTCTCAGGCGACGCACAAGGCCGACATCCGCCTTCGGCGAGATCACCACTGCCAGCATGACCAGGGCCGTTCCGGAAAAGAACGCGTGGCCGCTGGCCAGGTGAAAAATGAGCCAGTTCCGCACCATCACGTGGATGGACTCCGTGCGCGCTCGGACGGAGGCGATTCAGCTCACTCTATACCACATTTCGTGCTTCGCGGCAGCCGCCTAGTCGAACTCCGGCCGGCGGCGTTTGAGCTGGTCCTTGAGCCGCGCGACGATGCTGGAGTGCATCTGGCTGACGCGCGACTCCGACAGCCCCAGCGTCATGCCGATCTCCTTCATCGTCAGCTCTTCGTAGTAGTAGAGGATGATGATCAGCCGCTCGTTGCGGTTGAGGCCCTTCGTGACCAGCTTCATCAGGTCGCGCTTCTGCAGTCCGCAGGTGGGATCCTCGCCCTTCTGGTCTTCGAGGATGTCGATCTCGCGGACGTCCTTGTAGCTGTCGGTCTCGTACCACTTCTTGTTGAGGCTGACGAGATTGACGGCGCTGGCTTCGGTCTTGAGCTTGTCGAACTCTTCCAGCGGAAGCTGCATCTTTTTCGCCAGCTCGGTGTCGGAGGGCGGGCGGCCCATCTCGGCCTCGACCTGCTTGCGGGCCGCCTCCAGCTTGCTGGCTTTCGAGCGCACCAGCCGCGGCACCCAGTCCATGGTCCGCAGCTCGTCGAGCATCGCGCCGCGGATGCGCGGCACGCAGTAGGTCTCGAACTTGACGCCGCGCTCCATGTCGTAGGCGTCGATGGCGTCCATCAGGCCGAACACGCCCGCCGAGATGAGGTCGTTGAGGTCGACGCCCTCGGGCAGCTTCGACCACACGCGATCGGCGTTGTAGCGGACGAGCGGCAGGTATTTTTCGATCAGCCGGTTGCGCAGCTCGACATTCGACTTGTCGTGCTGGTATTCGGTCCAGGTATCGAGGACGTCCTCGCTGACTTTGATCGTCATCCAACCCTCCATGGTTGTCAGTCGTTCCGGCCGCCGTCGGCCGGCGGCGTATTGGCGTCGGTCGAGAGCCGTTCCCATTCGGTCCGCACGTCTTCTTCCACCACCCAGCGAGCCAGGAGGCCCGTCACCATTCCGACGGCGAACGCGGCGCCCGCCGCTACGAGGGCCGCGTACAGTCCGCCCTCGAGGTCCGCCCCGGCGATTGCTCCCCGCAGAGCCACCGTGGCGAACGCGATCAGCGACAAGCGCCCGGCAAAAGCTGCGGCCACCGTGCCCACCAGTTGCTGTGTGTCGCCGACGATTCGCGAGTCCGCTGTCCGCCGGCGAGTGGATTCCGTTCCTTTCGGGAGTTCTGCGGACCGCCGCGGCGAGTTCGCCGGGCGGTGCGCAGAGCAGCCCGTCCAGAAACCTTATCGGCAGGCGGCGCTCGTCAATTCAGTTTTTTTCTCCGGCACGTCAAAGTCGATGTGATTGGCACGAACGAACGGGGTCAGACCCCTTTGCGGACGCGCGACATGGAACTTGGGATCAGTGTGAGCCGCAAAGGGGTCTGGCCGCTTCCCGCGCGACACGTGCGACCGGTGTCGCGGCGAGGCGGCTGATGTAGGAAGTGCGTGCCGGCTGTTCGCCGAGCCAGCGGACAATGCGCCGCGACAGCCGTTCGATGGCGTGACCAGCCGGCGAGGATGAGCCGTCGATCGCGAAGGGCATGCGCCGCGCGACCGATCGTGAGACCGCCGGGTCGCGCGGTATCCAGCCGGCGTCTTCGATATCGCGGTGCACAAACAGACGGGCCGTCTGGCGAATGCGTTCCACGATCGTCTCGGCCTGTCCGGCCGATTCGGTCTCGTTCACCAGGAGGGCCAGCCGCGGAGGCTCGGCGGCCGCGGCCAGGGCCTTGATCGTCGTATAGGCCTCGGCGATGGAGGTCGCTTCGGGAGTCGTCACGACCAGGGCGGCATCGGCGGCCGCGGCCGGCTTCCTCGCGTGTCGGCCGGCTCCGCTGCCGGTGTCGACGACGACAACGTCGCACGTTTGTTCCAGTTCCTGGAGCTGGCTGACGGTATCCTGTCTCGCAGCGGCCGATTCGTGCGGCAGGTCCAGCAGCGCCGACGCCCCCGTCAGGATTCGCACGTTCTCCGGCCCGGCCAGCAGCACGTCGCCTAACCTGCGCGCGCCGTTGACGACGTGCGCGAGATTCCAGTAACCGTTCAAGCCGCACAACAGGTCGACGCCGCCCAGGCCGGCATTGGCATCGAACAGCGCCACCCGCGCGTTGCGCCGGGCCAGAGCAATGGCCAGGTTCAGCGCCACGCACGTCTTGCCGACGCCGCCCTTGCCGCCGGTGACCGCCAGGACAAAGGCGCGAGACGAAGCCGGCCGCATCAAAGGCGCGTGCGCCGGCGCTAGCGCGATATCGCCGCGGGACTCGATCAACTGTCGAAGCAGGCGGGCCTGGTCACTCATGGGAAAGCTCGATGTCGATGTGGCATTCAGCCGATCCGCTCGCGGCCCAGCACCAGCCGCGACAGCCGTGCGGGATGGGCCGGTTCGATGTCGTCCGGCACGTCCTGGCCGGTGGTCACGTAGCTGATAGGCAACTTCACCTCGCGGGCCAGCGACAACAGCGGCCCCAGCCCCGCGGCTTCGTCCAGCTTGGTGAGCAACAGGGCCGTCGTCTTGACGGCGGCGAACTTCTCGACGGTCGCACGCAGGCTGCGCAGGCTCGCCGTGAGACTGAGCACGAGGTGCACCTCGTCGACCTGCGCTTCCGCTAAGAGCCGCTTGAGTTCCTGGATTTGCAGTTCGTCGCGAGGGCTGCGGCCGCCGGTGTCGATGAGCACGAGGTCCATGTCGGCCAGTTCGTCCATGGCCCGCCGCATTTCGGCCGGGCCGGTGACGACGCGCATCGGCAGGTCGATGATCTCGGCGTAGGTGCGAAGCTGCTCGACGGCCGCGATGCGGAAGGTGTCCACCGTCACCAGTCCCATCCGCACGCCCTCGCGGAGGCGGAAGTTGGCCGCGAGCTTGGCGATCGTCGTCGTCTTGCCCACGCCGGTGGCGCCCACCAATGCCACAACTTTCCGCCGACCGGGCGTGCTGACGATGGGGCCGCACGCCTGGAAATCGGCCTCGACCATCGCTGCCAGCAGCGTCCGCGCGGCGGGTGCGTACTGAAGTTGTTCGGGCGTGGCGTTCCGCTTGAGGTCCAGAATGAGGTCGTGAGCCAGCCGGTCCTCGACGTCGGCATCGATCAATTCGGTGTAGAGGCCGAACAGCTCAGCGGGGATTTCAGCCGCTCCGGCCGGCGCCCGGCTGCCGAAGCTTTCCAGAACGCGGCGGATCGATTCGAGCTGCCCGGCGACGCCCGACGTTGCATGTTCATCGAGGGCGGCCGCGCTACCAGTGGCGCGCTCCGTTTCAACGCCGCCGCGAGCCACAACTCGAGCGAGCAGCGGAGCGGCGGGATCGCGTGGCCGCTTCGGCAGACGTTCTGCGTGGAGTGCACGCAGCGGTTCCGTCTCATCGGAATCGCACAAGTCGGGCGTAGTGAGATCGAGTCGACCGGGCGAAGACGCTGAAGGGCGGACCGGGCGTGCGCTCAGCACCGCCCGACCCGGAATGCCGGCGGTCGATGCGCCGCCTGTGCTGTTGAGGGCCGCCGTTTCGCGCCGGCCGACGGGCGGCGTCCGCACGTTCACGCCGACGCCGGCGGTGATTTCAACAACCTGCCGCTGCCGCCAGGGCACCCAGCGTCGCTCGGCGAATTGCCGCGTATGCAGGATCACGGCCTCGCCGCCCATCTCGCGACGGACGATGTCGAGCGCTGCCTGCATGTTTTCGGCCCGGAAGGTTCTTACGTCTGTCATGTCGTGCCCCTGGTTGAAGAGACGGGGTGAGGGGGTGACGGGGTGACGGGGTGACGGGGTGAGCGCTGGCGCTACGCCCGGAGACCCGACTGCAGCGCGAGCGTCGACCGTTCATCGCCATCACCTTGTCACCTTGTCACCTTGTCACCCCGTCACACGCCCACCGGCTCCCGCAGGCCTGCCAATCCCGCCTGTGCCAGCGATTCCACTTCCGTGTCCCGCGTGATCTCGTTCAGGCTCAGCACCGCCAGATGCGGCAGCATGGCAGAGGTGATCTGCTTCAGCCCGGCCCGCACCTGCGGGCTGCACGCCACCACCGGCGGATGCCCCGCTTTCACCAGTCGCTCGAGCTGCCGGGTCAGTTCCTGCGTCACCATCTCGGCCACCTGCGGCGAGAGCTTGATGACCAGCCCGCGCTCGCTGTAGTCGAAGCCCGCCGCCAGCATGTCTTCCAGTTCCGGATCGAGCGTCACCACGTGCAGCACGCGGTTCTTGTCCCGGTACTGCTGACAAATCGTGCGGGCCAGATTGTTCCGCACATATTCGGTGAGGATGCCCAGGTCTTTCGTGCGGTCGGCGTAGTCGCCGAGCGTTTCGAGGATCTGCTCCAGATCGCGGATCGGCACCCGCTCGCGCAGCAGGTTGTTCAAGACCTGGTGCACCTGGGCCGGCCGCAGAAGATCGGGAATCAGTTCTTCGACGACCTTGGGCGATGTTTCTTTGAGGTTGTCGAGAAGCTGGTGCACCTGCTGCCGCGTGAGCAATTCGTGAGCGTGCTCGCGGACGACCTCCGTGAGGTGCGTCACGACCACGGCCGTGGGCTCGACCACGTTGTATCCCAGGAGTTCCGCCCGCTGCCGCTGGGCCTCTTCGATCCAGCGGGCGGGCCGCTTGAAGGCCGGCTCGATGGTTTCGACGCCCGGCACTTCGCCGGTGGCGGCCCCGGTGTCGATCGCCAGGAGGCCCTCGGGCCGCAGTTCGCCCCACGCCACCGCCACGCCGCGGATCTTGAGCTGGTACTGCCGCTGCCCCAGCCGCACGTTATCGCGAATGCGGACCTTGGGCAGAATCATGCCCAGCTCCTGGGCGATCTTGTGCCGCACGCGCGTCACGCGCTCCAGCAGGTCGCCGCCGGTCGCCGGGTCGGCCAGGCGGATGAGGCCCACGCCCAGCTCCAGTTCCAGAGGATCGACCAGCAGGTTGTCTTCGGGCTTCGGCTCGCGCTTCTCGGCGGATTTGAGGTCCGTCTTCTTCCGCTGCTCGACGCGGACGGCCGCGCGGCGCGTGCGCAGGAGCAGCCACCCGGAAACGGCGCAGCCGCCTCCCAGCGACAGCATGGGCAGCATCGGCAGCCCGGTGAGCGCCAATGCCGCCAGAAAGCCCGACGACAGCAGCAGCGCTTCGGGGTGCCGGAAAAGTTGCCCCACAACCTCGCGCGGCAGGTTGCTGTCGCTCGACGTGCGGGTGACGATGAGGCCCGCCGCCAGCGAGATGAGGAACGCCGGGACCTGCGTCACCAGCCCGTCGCCGATCGTGAGCGTGGTGAACACCTTGACGGCGTCGGCGAACGTCATGCCGCTTTCGGCCATGCCGATGTACAGTCCCCCGACGATGTTGATCAGCGTGATGACGATGCTGGCGATGGCGTCGCCGCGGACGAACTTGCTGGCACCGTCCATGGCTCCGTAGAAGTCGGCCTGCTGCGTGATTTCCTCACGGCGTCGGCGGGCGTCTTCCTGGGTGATGAGGCCGGCGTTGAGGTCGGCGTCGATCGCCATCTGCTTGCCCGGCATGCCGTCCAGGGCAAAGCGGGCGGCGACTTCGCTGATGCGGGTCGCACCTTTGGTAATCACCAGAAACTGGATCGCAATCAGGATCGCGAAGATCACGACCCCGATGACGATATTCTCGCCGGAGACGAAATGGCCGAAGGCCTCGATCACTCCGCCCGCGGCCCGCGTACCTTCAGTGGCGCCGCCGGTGAGGATCAGCCGCGTCGAGGCCACGTTCAGCACCAGCCGCGCCAGCGTCGTGCCCAGCAGAAGCGCCGGGAAGACGCTGAAATCGAGCGGCCGCAGCACGTAGATCGTCGTCAGCAGGATGATGACCGCGGCCGTGACGTTGGACGCCAGCAAGAGGTCCAGCATCAGCGGCGGCAGCGGCGCGACCAGCACCAGCACCGACGAGATGATGAGCACCGGGAAGATGAGCCCCCGGTGGCGCGAGAGGAACCCTTCGGCCGGCATCGTGAGCTGATGGCCTTTCGTGCCCAGCGCCGCCGCGTCCCGCCCCGCATTAAGGGAAGGCGTTCGGTCCCGAAGGAGAGCGTCAGCGGCGCACCGGCCGCGCCTTCGGGGCGACCGGTGCGTGCAGAGCGTCTCCGTCCGGCTGGACCGGCGGGCTTTCGAGCCGCGTGTGATTCTGGTTGTGGAGCGAGAGAGAAGTGAGGGCGGGTTCTTAACGAAAGCCGCGGCGCGTGTCCAGACGGCTTGCGATCGAGAACCCTGAAAGGGTTCCACAACGCCGGAGAGTCTGTGCAACCACGCCCCGGTTCAGCGGCCTCCAGGTCGCCGGGCGCCGCGGCCGTTGGGTTTGGCGGGATCGTAGGCAGGATTCGCCGTGGGGAAGACTGCGCCGACGTCGCGCTGCCAGTCGTGCAACTCCTTGCGTAGCCGTTCGACCCGCTCGGGATGCTTCCCGGCGAGGTCGTTGTTCTCACCGATGTCTTCTGACAGATGGAACAGCTCGACCCGCCCGTCCTCCAGCCATTCGATGAGTTTCCAGTCTCCGCGGCGGATGGCGGCGGACGGGGCGCCGCCCTGGTTGCCGTAGTGCGGGTAATGCCAGAACAGCGGCCGCTCGGGCAGGTCACCGCCTTCCAGCACCGGCAGCAGGCTCACGCCGTCCCGCGTCTTTCCGGCGGCCGGCTCAATGCCGGCGGCGGCGAGTAGCATGGGGAAAAAGTCGGGGCTGGTGACGGGCGTGCCGATGACGCGGCCGGCCTCCACCACGCGCGGCCAGCGGATCAGCAGCGGCTCGCGGATGCCGCCCTCGTACATCCAGCCCTTGCCGCCGCGCAGCGGCAGGTTGGAGGTGGGCCAGCCCTCGCTGGTCGAGAGCCCGCCGTTGTCGCTGGTGAAAACGACGAGCGTGTTCTCCGTCAGGCCCAACTCGTCGAGCCGGTCGAGCACTTTTCCCACGGCGAGATCCATCGCCTCGACCATGCCGGCGTAGACGGCGTGCTCCTGCACGAGCCGCACGTCGCGCGGCTCTTCGCGGCCCCAGCGGGCCTCGAGTCCCAGCCGCCGGCGTTTGTCTTCATACTTCTTTCGCAGGTCGTCACGGGCCATGAGCGGCGTGTGCACTGAGTAGAACGAGAGGTAGGCCAGGAACGGCCGCTCGCGATTGGCTTCGATAAACTTCACCGTTTCGCTGGCCAGGCGGTCGGGCAGGTGCTCGCCGTCGGGGCCGTCTTCGAGCCGCGGGTTTCCGTAAGGCGAGAAGTATTTCTTCCCCCCGTAGGGGCCACCGCGTTCGATGCCGCCGCGGTTGATGTCGAAGCCCTGGTTCTCGGGCCAGAAGCCCTCCGGCCCCAGGTGCCATTTGCCGGCGAAGAACGTGGCGTAGCCGGCCGGTTTGAGC
>JAHWKJ010000582.1 GCA_019347905.1 Planctomycetota bacterium | reverse complement strand
CGTGGTCGCGGAGAAGAAAGGCCACGGTTTCCACGAGGTCTATCGCACAGTCCCGTCAGCAGGGGACGAGACGCAATCGTCGCCCAATCGCTTCCGGCGCTGGAGGCGGCTGCCGGACGGCAGGATCCGGCTACCGGAGATCCGGATCGTTCCGACGGCGCAGGCGCTACGCGGAATGGCGCTCGTCGAGGGGGGAGATTTTACGATGGGCGATGCCCGGTGGCGGGTGCTCACACATCCGCACCCGCGCACGGTCGAAAGTTTTTACCTCGCGACGGCGGAAATGACTGTCGGAGAGTCTCGGAAGGCGGCCGAAGGCTTGATCTCCGCCATGCAGCACCCGGACCCGCCGCTGGCAGACGATGAAGCGGCCAAATACGTCACCTTCGGCGATGCGCTGGACCTTGCGGAGAAGGTCGGCCTGCGTCTGCCGACGGAGGCGGAATTCGAGTACGCCGCAACTAATGGCGGCCGCACGACATTTCCATGGGGTGACGACGTCGCGCTCGTGACGGAGTGGTCGTACGGCCCCGTGGGCGAGCCTGAATACGACGCGACGCCGACGAACCCGCCGCTGCGGGGGCTGTACTCCAACGTCGCAGAGTGGACGCTCAGCCGCCCGCTGCCATATCCGGGCGCTCCTCAGTTGCCCATCGAGGGGAGCCTGTCGAGCAAGACCGTCCACTTTATGCGCACGATTCGCGGCGGTCCGCCGTCAGTGGTGACTGCTCGTGCGCGACCGGAGGAATGGAGCTTCGGCCCCCGCTTCCGCGTTGCCGAGCTCGAAGACGGCCGCCGGCACGCGGGCCTCGGTTTCCGCGGCGCGCGGAGCATCGGTCCGCGGTACCTCGCTCCAAACTGAACCGCCTCTCACTGCTCCTGGTTCGCTGCCCGCAGTGGTCCTCGGGAGACGACCCGATAATCCCGCTCGTTGGTGACGTTGATCGTATGCGTGAAATCAGTCGTGGAGGATTTCAGCGTGGCATGTTTGGGCGTCTGATCTCCAATCAACCCGCCTGCGCCGGGCGCCACACCGTCCTTCAATTCGCGGCCGACATAGAGTTCGGTCGGCGGTCGAAAATCCGGCGGTGCGAACCTGATCTTGAACAGCCGGAAATACCGCTTGCGGCCTGCAGCTTCAACGACCGCGACAAAGTCGGAGCCCTCGAGATGTCTGGCAAAACGGCTGCACAGGACGAAGTCATCAGCCTTCTGGCCAGAGCCGGAATGTCCCGGCTTGAGAGCCGGCTGTCCCGGCGGAGTCTGTCTTCTCGGCGGCACGCCCTGCGTCCCCCTCGTTCTGGCGGCGGCCCCGAACACGTGCCCCAGCTCCTGCCGGCCGTGCCCGTGTTCCTGTCCTCGTCTCTTCGGCGCAAACGCGAAAGTGATCGGATCCGTGCATCCCTCCGGGTCGGCACCGGGACAATTCGCACAGCGGCTGTCGATCTCGTGCGACTCAATGTCCGAAGCCTGGTTGTACGTGCAGCACTCCTCCGGCTCTCCGGCAGCCAGGCACTCTTCGCAGTAGTACTCCCACATGTCGGGACCGGCTATCATCAACTCCAGCGGGCAGTAGGTGGTCGTGGTCACTGTCCTCTCATTCTCTTTGCTCTTCTCTGCCTCGTGCGATTGGGCCAGTGCAGTGAAACTCAGCACGAGGGCCAGAACAGGGGCAATGCAGGCGGTCCATTTCATGGCCTTCTCCCGGGATGGTGTCTGTTGCGCCGGACGCAGCGACGACGCATGAGACATGCACGACGCTCATCACGCTAAAGCAGCCGCTGGCCCGAAGCAAGCACATTTTTCCGCAAAGCCTATGGCGTCCCACTCAGCAGCCGCTCCAACTCATCCACGCAGGCGTCCATCGAGACCACCGCCTGCTGAAAGTTCGTGTGCGCGGAGGCCAGCGGGGCGTTGCGGCGGAAGGCGGCGGCGGCGGTGCGGAGCTTGCCGAGCTTTTTGCGGAGCATCGCCAGGTACGCGGGCGGATCGTCCGCTCGCGTCTCCAGCGCCCGGGACGTATCGAACACGGCCCGCACGATGCCCATCAGCTCTGGAAAGTCCTCGACTTCGTCGCTGTGTTTGACGAACGTCCGCACCATCCACGCATGCGCCATCACCTGCTGGCAGCGCTCGACGATTTCGGCGGCGGTTGGGGGGGTGCTCACGGGGCAAGACCTGCTGTTTGAGCGGCGGACACGGCAAGGGGCCAGATCCCTTTGCGGTTCATCGCTTCCCCATATCCTGTGTCGCTCGTCCGCAAAGGCGTCTGACCCCGTTCCGGCTCAGAGGGCGTCGAGCGCCTGCTCCACGCGGCCGATCAAATCGTCCGGCGGCTCCAGGCCCACCGAGACGCGGATCAGCCAGCGCGAAACGCCGTGCCGTTCGGCGAAGTCGAGCTCGCGATAGTGGGCCAGGATCGTATACGGGCAGGCGAGCGTGTAGTTCGTGCCGAGGTTGGGGCCTTTCGAGATCCGCAACGCATCGAAGAACCGCGGCGCATTGTGTTCCGGATTCTCCAGCAGCACCGAAAACAGCGG
Source organism: Planctomycetota bacterium (assembly GCA_019347905.1). Taxonomy (GTDB): domain Bacteria; phylum Planctomycetota; class Planctomycetia; order Planctomycetales; family Planctomycetaceae; genus JAHWKJ01. The sequence goes on along the minus strand of JAHWKJ010000582.1, from coordinate 1,430 downwards.
CCCATAACCGCCGCCGGGACGCCGGAAGGCGTCGTACTCGCCGGATGTCTCGTAGCGGGGGTAGAACACGGCGGCCACTTCCGGCCGCGCATGCAGGAACTCGGCCAGTGCCGCGGCACCGGCGCTGCATGCGGCAATGCGCTCGGCGAACCGGCGGCTGTTCTCCTCCAGAACCAGCAGGTCTTCGCCCCAGATTGTGGCGGGACCGTCCGCGCCAAGCGCGGCCGACAACTCCGAATGAAACGGGCCGGCGGCAGAAAGCACGACCGATCCGGCCGTCACGTTTCCGACGCCCGAAAACGATTTCGTCAGGCTCGTCGTCACGGCGTCACAGGCCGGGAGCACGTCCACGTTCGTGAAGCCGGCGATCGTATCATCGACGATCAGTGGAAACTCGTAGTAGCGGGCCAGGCGTTCGAGCCGCTCCAGATCCGGCGTGCGCAACAGCGGGTTCGATGGGAACTCGGTGAACAGCCCCGCGATCGGCTGACGATGGAGCATCGCCTCCAGTTCAGCCAGTTCGGCAGCATCGCCACGCGGGAACAGCCGCACGCCGGCACCGAACTTCTCCTGGATCTTCAGCGAATCGACATAAGGGAAGCCGAACTGGACGGTCGGTCGCGCGGGATTCATGCGGCAGAGCGCGCGATGCACCGCGTACATCGCGTTCATGCCGCAGGGGAACAGAAACACGTCCCGCGGGTCGGCGTCCGCAGCGGCTGCGATACGTTCCACGACCGCGGCTCTCGCGGGTGCGGCATCGACCGCGTCGCGATTCTGAAGACACGCTTCGGCGTGCCGCGAGGAGACGCCGTCGCCTGTGTGCTGCCAGAAGGCGCGAGCCGTCTCCGCGGCCGCCTCGGGAAACGTCGCCGCCCACACGCCGTGCCGTCCGAACTCGTGCAGCGTCGCCGCCGCTCCGGCACGTGCGGCCAGAAACTCAGTAAAGCGCTCGGCGGCCGAGCGATCCGGAAACGCCAGGGCCGATTCGCCCGCGCCGCCGAAGCGCTGGCGGCAGACGGCGAATAGCTCGCGGCACAGCGCGTTGTAGACGAACCGCGGATAGCCCGTCGTCAGCCGGCCGTGCACGCGCGGGTCGTTTTCCTCGTAGCCGACGTTGTCGCGCCACGTCGGCAGGCACACCGAAACCGCGTGCGGCGTCGCGGGCAGCGGCGCGCCGAGATCTTCCGCCCGCCAGCGCGGCCGATCGAGAAGCTGACGGCTGAGTGAATCGAGCAACGGCACGATGGCGGCCTGCAGAGAGCAGAGGGTCGAAAAGGTCAAAAGGGCCGGAGGGCAGGCCGCTCTCGGCCGTCATCCCTGTTCCGGCCCTTTCGACCTTCGACCCTTTCGACTCTTAGACCACCTAGAACAATTCGTCAATCGGCCGGGCCTCGACCAGCGGAAGCTCCCCGGAACCGTCGGCGGAG
>JAHWKJ010000581.1 GCA_019347905.1 Planctomycetota bacterium | reverse complement strand
ACGGGATGGCGAGCATCCCGTGGCACCCATAAGCCAGTTCGACCCCTCGATTTGCAGCTAATTGAACGGTATTGCCGCTAAACGGTCCTCTCAGTTACCGGCTGCCGGCAGGGGCGATGCCATCGGCGGTGACCAGGAACAGCCGCGGGGAGATTTGATACGCCGATGTGTCGTGGTCCTTCTGGATCTTCGGGACCAGCTTGCGCTTCAGCGAGCGGCGGTTCGTAAAGGCGACGATCGTGTCGCGGTTGGGGACTGCCGCCAGAAACGGGCTGCCCAACGGCCCGGAAAACAGCCGGTGAAAGTCCGGATGCAAGAGCCGGCTGGCGCCGAAGCTGTCGCCGGTATGCACGAGCACCATTCGCCCGCCGCCCGGCTGGCGAGACCCCTGCATCTCCCGCGGCCAGTCGAGCTTCGTCACGTTGTCGATCGCGACGCGGTGCATTTCTTCGAGCTCGACTTCCCAGCGGCGCAGGTCCCAGCCGGTGATGAAGCGGAAGGCCTTGTCGCCGCGGATCGCGTAGCACACGAGCACGTCGCCCAGCCAGGGCGTCGTCGCCAGGTGCTCGGTGGGGGTGCCGGGCCGCAGATAATCCTGCGGTTTGAGCACCGGCAGAATGTCGTGGAGGATGTCGTCCCACTGCTCGCTGCCCATGTGCGACCGCGCATCGGGAGACAGTGCGCTGACGTACTGCTGGATAATCTCGCCCCGCCGATGAGGAGCGGCCAGCACTTCGCGGTGCAGGTTTCCCAGAAAGACGCGATGGTCGCGGCCGCGGATGCCCTTCTCGTCAAACTGATAGTCCTGCTCGGGATGCTTTTCGCGCAAGTTGGCGAGCACCTCGTTCGAGACCTGCCGCAACAAGAGCTCCCGCTCGCGGGTGATCTCCAGGCTGGCCATCAACTGGTCGAAGGCGGGGTTCCAGATGTGCCTCTCGGCCGGGGGCACCTGGCTGGAGGCGAACAGCACCAGATCGCCCCCGGCCACAATCCAGTAATGGCCGCCCTGGTCCGGATCGGCCATGTCGGCCTTCATCGCGTGGTGCGGGATCGATTCGTCGCGGCGGATGTTCTCCACCGGCACCTGGTCCATCGCCTGATCGAACAGCCGCGGCAGGTCCTCGCCGAAGCGCTCGGTGTCGAGGCTGACCGGCATGATCGAGATCCACAGGCCCACGTTGTCGCGATCGCGGGGGCCGAAGCCGCACGACTCGCCGTCCTTCTCGACCCGGTGCTCCCAGTGTGCCGGAAACTCCAGGCGGAAGGCCTTGTGCGGATGCACGAAGCTCTCCCATTCGACGGTGCGCCAGTCGGTGGTCGGCATGAGGATTTCCAGCGGTCAGCAGTCAGCGGTCAGCAGCGAAAGATGTGAGGCCGACGATGAATCTGGTGGCTGAAGGCTGAAGGCTGACTGCTGATCGCTGACCGCTCGCTTCACGATCTCGACAAGAGCCACAGCGCCACGCCGACCGCCGCAAGGAGCGCTGCGGCCAGCAGGAACCAGTCGCTGCGGTTCCACAGCGGTGTCTCGGGCTGCACCTGGCGCGTCGACTCGCTGTCGCCGGGGAACAGGCGATAGAGAAACTGTTCGAGCGCGACCTCCGATGGTGAGATCGGCTCCACGTCGCCGTCCGACCCCCTCATTCCCCCCCTTAGTAAGGGGGGGCAAGGGGGGGTCGCCGCCGAGGCCACCGGCAGCGACGAGAGCACGGAAAACGCTTCGAGCGCCCGCGAAGCCTCCACCGGCGTCTGGTAGCGCCGGGCCGGATCGCCGGACAACATCCGCCCGATCACGCTCGCCAGCGCCGCCGGCACATCGGGTCGCAGCTTGCGGATCGGCACCGGCCCGCCTTTGAGCCGGGCCGCCAGCTTCTCCATCACCGTATTGCCCGGGAACGGTACCTGCCCCGTCAGCAGGTAGAACAGCGTGCAGCCGACGCTGAACAGGTCGGAGCGGATATCGGCTCGGCGGGCGCTCTCGGCCTGTTCGGGCGCCATGAAATCGACGGTCCCGAACACCTGGTCGCTGCGCGTGAGGTCGCCGCTCTCGCTCGTCTCGCTGGTGAAGCGGGCCATGCCGAAATCGAGAATTTTCACCAGCGGCAAGCCGGATTCCGCCCGGTCTCCTGCCGACTCCCCCGTTCCCCCCCTTACTAAGGGGGGGCGAGGGGTCGGTGGCCCCAGCGTCGTCAGCAGCAGATTCGACGGTTTGATGTCGCGGTGCACCAGCCCCCGCTCGTGGGCGTGCTGCAGTCCGACGCAGACCTGACGGCAGAGTTCGCAGGCCAGCCCGATTTCGAGCGGCCCACCGCGGCGGACCAATGCCGCGAGGTCGATGCCATCGACGAACTCCATCGCCAGAAACGGGGTGCCGTGGATGCAGTCGGAATCCCAGGCCCGCACGATGGTGGGATGGTCGAGCCGGGCGGCGGCGCGGATCTCGCGGAAGAAGCGATCGCGGGCGTCGGGCCGCTGCACCTGCGCCCGCGAGAGCACTTTCACCGCCACCGGGTGCTGCGCTCCGGCTTCCAGCGCCTTGAGGACGACGCCCATGCCGCCCGCGCCAATCCGGTCCAGCAGGCGGTAACGGCCTAAAAGCACGGGCCGATTCGCCAGCACGCGGTCGGCCTGCCAGCGCGTCAGCCGTCCTGCGTTGACCAGCCGGTCGGCCAGCTCTCCGCCGCCGGCGTCTTCGCCGCCCGCGAACTCCGCGCGCAGGGCCTCCACTTCGGCCGACGGCAGCAACTCGTATTTCTCGATCCGCCGCAGAAGCTGCGAGGCAGTCGGCCGCGCCGCCGCCGGCGCGCGCTCGGCGACGGCTGAGCCGAGGCGCTCGCTCCGCTCGTCAGACCGTCTGGAGACGGGGCGGTCGAGAGAGGTAGACACAGGCAGCCTCGCCGTAGCACAAGCGTCTCGCTTGTGCGCACGTGACTGGGGTAGCTGATGATCTGTCGCAAATAGAGCCAGCGAGACGCTGCTCTACGGCGCCCCACTGCTTTTACCATAGCGGCCGGCGATTTTACAGACTCGCGACCGAGGGCACGATTTCCTCTGTGCGGGCGGCCGGCCGATCGTTATCATCCGCCTCCCGTCTCCGTCCCCTCACGAATTGGCCTCTTGCCGTCCCTCGGACACAATCCCGTGGCTTGACCGGTCCAGCGTCCTGTCATCTTGCGGGCGCTTTTCATGCGGACCTGCTTCGTCAAATCAGTCTTTGTGGCTTCGCTTGGCTTGTGTGGTTGCGCGGCGTTCCGCCCCTCCACGGGGAGTTCGTGTGCGGAGGCGCACGCGCTCGCCGATCAGGCGCGGCAGGCCGAAGACGAAGGGCAGTTCGAGCGGGCCGACGACCTGCTGGAGCGGGCGCTGCTCGTCAACCCGGACGACGCCGAGATTCACCGGCGGCGGGCGCGGCTGCTGCTCAATCACGGGGACGTCGACGGGGCCGTGGCACATCTGCGGTATGCCATCGCCCGCGATCCGGAGGACGCGGCGGGCCTGATGGACCTCGCGGAATTGCTCGCTCGCCGGGGGCGCTTGCCCGAAGCCGAACGCGCCGCGCACGAAGCGCTGTCGCTGGAGCCCTTGCACGTGGAGGGTTTACTGCTGGTGGCTCGATTGGCCACCGCCCGGGGAGGCGAAGCCGAGGCGCTGGAGATCTGGCATCGCGTGCTGGGGCTGGAGCCGGAGAACGTCGAGGCCCGGCTGGGCATCGCCGAGGTTCGTCTGCGGGGGGAACATCCCGAGCAGGCGGCGCCGTTGCTGCGGGCCGTGTGCCGCACCAGTCTCGCCGAGCCGGACGAGCGGGCGCAGGCCTTTTGGGCGCTGGGGCGCCTCGATGCCTCGCGGGGCCGCTGGGGCGAAACCGCGGAAGCGTTCACCGCCGCCGCCGCGCTCCAGCCGGGCCTCACCGCCGACCAGTGGTACGAGCTGTCCTTCGCCCGGCTCAAGAACGGCGAAGCGGACGAAGCGCGGCGGGGCC
>JAHWKJ010000077.1 GCA_019347905.1 Planctomycetota bacterium | reverse complement strand
ACTTCTCCATCACGCCGGAGCAGGCCGCCAAGTCCGAGTTCGTCCGCGGCAAGGGCTGTAATCATTGCAACCACACCGGCTTTCACGGCCGCAAGGCTGTCTTCGAACTGATGACGATGAACTCGACCATCCGCGAGATGACCTTCAAGAGCGAGCCGACGCAGGCCATCCGGCGGCAGGCCCGGCTGTTCGGCATGAAAACCATCGTCGACGACGCCAAGGACAAGGCTTTGAAAGGGATTACGACGCTGGCCGAAGTCTACAAGCTCGAGTCCGGCCGCGACTGAGCACAAAGCCTCACATCTTCATCCAGGACCGCAAGTCTGTGGGCACGTTTTCGAACTGCCGCCACGATCGACCGACAAGCCCAATGCTCCGCGGCCACATGCAGCACATTCCCGCCGACCGGCGTCCCAGCCCAGCCGGCACCCACAGGCCCGCCCCTCCCGTAGCGTCACGCGCCGCGCTGCGGCATTCTGCAACACGTCCCGCGATACGGACGCGAACGCCCCTCAGCGGCCCCTCACCGCAGCGGTTGGGCGGCGTCAGCGGGGGATCTCGCCGGCGACACACCGGATCCCGTTTGAGTTCCCCAGCGGGCCGCCGACGCGCCGCAAAGACTTTTTTTTGCTCCGCCCGCCGGGCGGCCGGATAATCCACTGACCCGGATACATCGCACATGGCCACCGTTCAGATCGACAAGCTGCTCGAAACCGTGGTGAAAGAAGGCGTCAGCGACCTTCACATCTCGACGAAACAGCCACCGGTCGTTCGCCTGCACGGCCGCATGCGACGGCTCGAAACCAAAGTCCTCGAAGCCGAGGACACCGTGGCGCTCATGAAGAGCATCACGCCCGAACGCAACCAGCAGGAACTGCAGGAGGTCGGCGGGACAGACTTCGGATTCGCCTTCGGCAAGAAAGCCCGCTTCCGCGTCGCCGTCTTCAAGCAGCGCGGCCAGGTGGGCATGGTGCTGCGGCGGATTCCCAATGAATTCCTCACGTTCCAACAACTGGGTCTCCCGCCCGTCGTCGAAGACCTCATCAAACGGCCGCGGGGACTGTTCCTGGTGACCGGCCCCACGGGCAGCGGCAAAACCACCAGCCTGGCCAGCATGATCAACTGGATGAACGACAACCTCGATCACCACATCATCACGCTGGAAGACCCGATCGAGTATTACCACGAGCACAAAAAGTCCACGATCAACCAGCGGGAAATCGGCGTCGACGTCCCCAGCTTCCCCGAAGGTCTCCGCCGGGCGCTCCGCATGGACCCCGATGTGATCCTCGTCGGCGAAATGCGCGACCTCGACACGATTCAGTCGGCCATCACGGCGGCCGAAACCGGCCACGTGGTGTTCGGCACGCTGCACACCACCGGCGCCCAGGGCACCGTGGACCGCATCATCGACGTGTTCCCCACCAGCCAGCAGGAGCAGATCCGCACGCAGCTTTCGACCTCGATCATCGGCATCCTCAGCCAGGCGCTCTTGCCCAAGAAACCCAAGGGCCTGGTGGCCGCCTACGAGATGCTGGTGGTGACGCCGGCCATCGCCAACCTGATCCGCGAGGCCAAGACGTACCGCATCAACTCCTCGATCCAGACCGGCAAGAAGTTCGGCATGCAGCTCCTCGACGACCATCTGTTCAACCTCTGGAAGAGCGGCACCGTCGAGGAAGAAGACGTGATGTTCAAGTGCAATAACCCCGGCGAACTCAAAGTCCGCATCGAACGCGCCAAACGCGGCCTCCTCGAAGAAGAAGAGGGCGGCGACGACGATGAGTACGACGACGAAGATTAACCAGTTCATTCAACGCAAAGACGCCAAGCCGCAAAGGGAACGCAAAGAAAAATCAAGCGCAGGCGCCCATTCCTGCCACCACAGAACTCCCCCACCGCTTCGCCTCTTCGCGCCCCCTGTACTTCGCAACCCTTAGCGCCTTCGCGCCTTTGCGTCAAATCTCTCCGGTCCAGTAACAAATGGCTCAGCGTAAGCTCGGACAAATCCTCGTCGACCTCGGCTATCTCTCCGAGGACCAGCTCTGGGACGTGCTCGAAGAGCAGAAGCAGAGTCCCGGCGAGGTCATCGGCCAGGTCGCCATCCGCATGGGACTCGTCACCGATGCGCAGGTGACGGAGGCCCTCGCCGAGCAGTGGGGCATGGAGGTCATCGATCTCAACGAGACCACCATCCCGCCCAAGGTGCTGGAGCTCGTGCCGCAGACGATGGCCGAGATCTACAAGGTGATGCCCATCTCGCTGAAGAACGATGTGCTCACCGTGGCCATGGCCGATCCGGCCAACGTCGCCGCCCTCGACGATCTGCGGAATTTCCTGGGTTATGAAGTCCGCGGCGTGGTCTCGAACCCGCACGACGTCGAGGTCGCCGCCGCCCGCGCCTATGCCGAGCACGAAGATTCGATCGAAGACGTGCTCTCGGCCATCGAAGATGAGATGGGCGACGACGAACGGTTGTTGACCGGCGCGTTCGATCTCGGCTCGGCCGAAGAGCAGGCCGACGCGGCCCCCATCCGCAAGCTGCTCAACATGGTCATGCTGCTGGCCATCAAGGATCAGGCCAGCGACATCCACTTCGAGCCGTTCGAGGAAGAATTCAAGATCCGCGTGCGGGCCGACGGCGTGTTGTACGAGATGGTCCCGCCGCCGCGGCACCTCGCCAGTGCCATCGTCACCCGCATCAAGGTGATGGCCGAGCTGGACATCGCCGAACGCCGCCTGCCGCAGGACGGCCGCATCGAACTCAACGTGGGCGGCAACCCCGTCGACCTGCGCGTCAGCGTGCTGCCTACGCTGTTCGGCGAAAGCGTCGTCATGCGGGTGCTCGACCGCACCGTCGTGCAGCTCGACCTCAACAAGATCGGCATGGACGCCGGCACGCTCGCCCGCTTCCGCGAGATCATCCGCAAGCCCAACGGCATCGTGCTCGTCACCGGCCCCACCGGCAGCGGCAAAACCACCACGCTCTACTCGGCCCTCAACGAACTCAACGAGATCTCCACCAAGATCATCACCACCGAAGACCCCATCGAGTACGACATCGACGGCCTCCTACAGATCCCGGTGAACCCCGACATCGAGGTCACGTTCGCCAACTGCCTGCGGGCCATCCTGCGGCACGATCCCGACAAGATCCTCGTCGGCGAAATCCGCGACTATGAAACCGCCGAAATCGCCGTCCAGAGCGCCCTCACCGGCCACCTCGTGTTCAGCACGCTGCACACCAACGACGCCCCCACGGCCATCACGCGGCTGCTGGACATGGGCATCCCGTCGTTCCTCATTACGGCCACCGTCGAGGCGATTCTCGCCCAGCGGCTGTGCCGGCGGATCTGCACCGAGTGCCGCACCGAGTTCGAGCCTTCCGACGAGCTGCTGTTGGAACTGCAACTGCCGATCGAGCAGGCCCGGCAGTACAAGTTCTACTACGGCAAAGGCTGCGCCCGCTGCAACAATGCCGGCTACAAAGGCCGCGTGGGCATGTACGAGCTGATGGACATCAACGACGACATCCGCGACATGATCTCGTCCGAGGCCTCCGTCGACGAGATCCGCAACTTCGCCCGCACGCAAGGCATGACAACCCTCCGAGAAGCGGGCCTGAAACTAATCTTCGACGGCATCACCACCATCGACGAAGTCGTAAGAGAAACCGTCATGGAAGACATCGATTAAGCCCGCGGTATCCAATCGCTCATGCGTTTACAACAAGAGCCAACCCCAGGAATCGGACACACACAGGCGCGACCCGCCAACCGCTTCGCCTCTTCACGACCAACACCAAGCCGCGCCTTCCCCAAAACCGACCCCTGCAACCAAACATAGAACAGGCGCGACTCCCCGACCGCTTCGCCTCTTCACGACGAGCCACCAAGCCGCGTCTAAACCAGAACCGCCGACTGCCGACTGCCTACCGCCGCCCGGAGCTCAAAAATGCCCGTCTTCCAATACGAGGCGATGGACAACACGGGTCTCGAGGTGAAAGACACCATCGAGGCGCCCTCGGAGCAGGAAGCCCAGCAGCAGATCCGCGAAAAGGGCTTCTTCGTCACCAAGATCCAGGAGCGGACCCGCGCCAAGAAAAAGGGCGCCAAAAAGGGCGCCGAAAAGAAGCCCGCACGCCCCCAGGGCAAGAAGAAGGGCGGCACCTTCTCCATCGGCGGCGTCCGCTCCAAGCACCTGTGCACCTTCACCCGCCAGCTCTCCACGCTGCAGGACGCCGGCCTGCCCATTCTCCGCAGCCTGAGAATCCTCGAAGGCCAGTCCAAGCCCGGACCCTTGAAGAACGCCCTCATCGGCGTCATCGACGACATCGAGGGCGGCAGCACCCTCTCCGAGGCCATGTCCAAGCAGCCCAAGGCCTTCGACAACCTCTACGTCAACATGGTCAAGGCCGGCGAGGCCGGCGGTGCCCTCGAAGTCATTCTCCAACGGCTCGCCGAGTTCAAAGAGAAGGCCCAGAGCCTCAAGCGCAAGGTCATCGGCGCGATGATCTACCCCGCGGCTGTCATCACGGTCGCCGGCGGCATCGTGTTCTTCATCATGTACTACATCATCCCGAAGTTCAAAAAGATCTTCGAGGACTTCGACACCGAATTGCCCGGTATCACCATCACCCTCATCGCCTTCAGCGACTGGGTCGTCAACTACTGGTTTCTCATTCCGGCGATCCCCATCAGCATCTACGTGGTCATCAAGATCATCAAGAAAAACAAGACGGGCGCGTTCGTCATGGACTGGATCGCGCTCAGGGTCCCGTTATTGGGCAAGATCATAGAAAAATCGATCATCGCCCGTATCTCCCGCACGCTGGGTACGCTGATCGCCTCCGGCGTGCCGATCCTGGAAGCCTTAATCATCGCCCGCGACACGGCCGGCAACGCCGTCTTCCGCCGGGCGTTCGAGAACATCTACGCGGCCATCCGCGAGGGCGAATCGATGGCCGTCCCGCTCAAGGAGGCCCGCATCGTCGACGACATGGTGGTGAACATGGTCGACGTGGGCGAAGAAACGGGTGCCCTCGACACCATGCTCTACAAGGTGGCCGACGTCTACGAGGAAGAAGTCGAAGTCCTCGTCGACGGCCTCGTCAACCTGCTGGAACCGCTGATGGTGGTGATCCTGGGCCTGATCGTAGGCTTCATCGTCATCGCCCTGTTCATGCCGCTGATCAAACTGCTGAATGACCTCAGCTAGTCGAGACCCCAACGGGGGTCAAACTCGACAGCCCCCAGGGCAACGCCCTGGGGATGAGGACGGAGAAACAGATTCACAGCCCTGAAAGGGCGCAACAAAACCTTGAGGGGAAGAAGCCGGAACACTAATGGCCACTAATTGACACTAATAAGACGCGAAACGGCGTCGCATAACGACATTAGTGGTCATCAGTGAAGATTAGTGTTCCCACGCTTGCCCCCGGCCGAGACACGACGGACCGCAGCCATGAAAACCAATCGACATTCCCAATCGCCGACGGCCCGTCGCGCCGCCTTCACGCTGATCGAGCTGTTGATGGTCGTGGTCATCATCAGCCTGCTGATCGGCCTCCTGCTGCCCGCAATCAACTCCGTCGTCATCAGCGCCCGCGAGGCCCGCGTCACGACCGAAATCCAGCAACTGGCCACGGCCATGCACGACTTCAAAGCCAAATTTGGCTTTGAGCCGCCCAGCCGTATCGTGCTGTTCGAGGACGGCGGCCAATGGATGGCCAATACGGCCGATGCCCGTGCGAGCCGAGCAACATTACGCAAAATGTTTTCGCAAATTGCATTCGACATCGACAGGAATTTCAATCTTCGCAATGGAATTGAGCTTGATCCTGATGGTGACAATGCGCCAGGCGTCACGCTGACCGGTGCTGAATGTCTCGTGTTCTTTCTCGGCGGCGTCCGCAGTTCGACCGGTGAGATCATCGGCTTCTCAAAAAACCCCGTGAACCCGCTGGACCCGAATTCAGCCGGTACAGGCAATCGTCTTGGTCCTTTTTATCCGGAACTCAACAGCGGCCGCCTTGTCGACATTGACGACGACGGAATGCCGGAGTTTCTCGATCCGCTGCCCAACCAGACACTGCCGTACATCTACGCCAGCAGCAACGGCGGCCGCGGCTATCACACCGCCGACCTCATTGTGGACGGCCGGCAGAATCCGCCCGCTGTCCGCATGCTGAACGTGTACCGGCAGGGAGCTGCCCCCACCGCGACGCCGTTCAATCGCCAGTCATTCCAGATCATCTCGCCCGGTTACGACGCCGACTATGGAACCGGTGGGTATTTCGATCCAGACAATCCCGATGCGTCGCTCGCTACGCCGACCGGCCGTGACGCCGAAGCCGAGCGCGACAACCTGACCAACTTCCACGGCGGCCGCCTGGCCCCGTAATCGATTTTTCCGCGGGCCACGTCTATGCAGGGAGGCGCCGCGCACCCGGTGCGTCTCGATCTCTCAGGACGCGATAGTTTCACGATGAACTCGAACATCAAACATCGAACAGCGAACATCGAACGGCGAACGGCCGGGCGTCGTCGTTATCAGCCCGCGCCGTCGAAGCAGCCGCGCCCGGAGCGGCAATTCGACGTTCAATGTTCAATGTTCAATGTTCAGTGTTCGCCTTCCGGCCCCCTCCATCCTCCATCCTCCATCCTCCATCCTCTCCGCGGCCCCCACGCCCGCCGCGGCTTCACGCTGATCGAGATCCTCGTCGTCATCACCATCATCGGCATCCTCGCGACAATCGCCATCTCGGTCATCGGCAACACGCTCGCCGGCGCACGCGAAGCGGCCACGAAGGCCACGATCGCCAAGATCGACGGCCTCGTGCAGGAACGCATCCGCGCCATCGACCAGCACCGCCAGAGCGCGGCGTTCCGCAAGCGGGTCGAGCAGGTCGCCCGGCGGCTGGGCGTCACCGGACGCACAGCCGAGATCCTCGCCATCAAGGAAGACATGCGGGCCGCCTTCAACTATCCGCCGCCCGCCGGATCAAACGAAAAGGAAAGCGGCAAGCTGCTGTATGAGGCCCTAACGAAGCAGGCGGTCTTCGGCCTGGCTCCCGTCGATACAGACACTTTCAAGACCAGCGAAATCCTCAGCGACTCGGCCGACGACAACCGCGTCTATTTCATCGACGGCTGGGGCCGCCCGCTGCGGTTCTACCTGTGGCCCACGCGGCTCGTGCGCCCCGGCGGCTTTCCCACTTCGCACGCGATTGACCCGACTGATGCGGACGAAGTCGCCCTGCACTTTAATAGGCCGCTCGTGGACCTGTTGATCCCCGGCCTCAGCACGGACCTGTTGCAGACAGACCCCGACGACCCGCAGAACCACTTCGCGAACTGGGCCGCCCGCGCCGGTCAGGCGCAGGGCTTCGACGTCGAGGCCGTCTACCACACGCCCAACACGTACCACGTGCCGCTCATCGTCTCGGCCGGGGCCGACAACGAACTGGGACTGTACGAGCCGCACGAGAACTTTCCTTCCGCCGGCACGATCAGCATCTTCGGCGAAACGATCAGCATTTACGGCCGTCTGGCGCAGCCGCGGCTCGACACCGACGGCGACGGCACCGACGACTGGGCGCTGCACGGCGGTGTCCCGGACGGCAGCGGGGGCACGCTGCCCGGCCCGGCCGACGGACCGCTCAACGACAACCTCACCAACCACGAACGAGCGGGAGGCTGAGTTGATGCACCGCACGTTCCCTGAAGGCTCAAGTCGCCATCCGCGGCAAGCCTTCACGTTGGTAGAAATGCTCGTCGCGATCACGATCATCGCCATCCTCGGCGTGCTGGCGGTGACGATGGTGAACGTCTCGTTTGAGGGCGATCGCATCCGGGGTTCGGCGCGGCAGATTCAGTCGTACCTGCAGGGCGCGCGGGACCGTGCCATTCACGCGGGACAGGTCCGCGGCGTGAGGTTCCTGCTGGAAGAAAACGGCGTCGCAAACTCGGCCGGCAATCCCAAAACTGTCACCAGCATGATTTTCATCGGTGCTCCGGGCGTTGTCCGCGGTACGCTGCGGATCGTTGACCGGCCGCCCCAAGGCACGCCCGCGGCGGCCTACCGCACAGGCTACCGCGTCGAACTGGTGTTCGACCCGGCAACTGGACTGCCGCTCGACGGCGGCAAGACCTGGACGGAGCTCTACAACACGCGGCTGCTGGTGCGGGGATCGCGCATCCGGCTGATCAACGGCAGCAACGACTATTTCGCTTCGATCCACAATTCCAGCTTTCCGCCGCCGGGGCAATCGGCCCTGCCGGGCAACAGCCCGATTGGTGGCAACCAGCTCGTGCTGGACCGTCTGCATCCTGACTTGAAGGCCGGGACGCAGAATCCCGTCGCCCGCCGGCAGGATCTGATCTACGAGATCGAGCTCGCCCCGGCGGTCATGGCCAATCAGGATCCCATGCTGCTCAGTCAGGGCGTGGTGCTCGATCTCGACAACAGCCGCTTGCCCGGCGACTGGCACAATCCAGCACGCACGGTCTATTCAGATCGGATGGACATCCTGTTCTCGCCGCGCGGTTCGGTGGTGGGAGCGGCGGCCTCAGTCGGCCTGTTGCACTTTCTGGTGACCGACGTGGGCGACGTGGAGCTCGCCGGTAACGCCGGAGTCGGCGCGGGCATCGGCGATCCCAATAAGGAAAGGGAAGAGCTGCTGGTCAGCCTCTTCACGCGCACCGGCCACATCGTCTCGACGCCGCTGGATCCGACCGACCTCGTGGAAAATGCCAATCCAAGCAATCAGACGCCGGATGGCATCCCGGACAACCCCTTCCGGCTCGCCGAGCTGGGGGAAATGGCGAAATGAGGAGGCAATGAGGAGGCAGAGGTCAGCAGTCAGCAGTCAGCGGTCAGCGGTCAGCCGCCAGAGGCGAGCGGGCACCACGCTCACCGAGGTGCTGATGGCGCTGATGGTCATGGGCATCGGCATCGTCACTCTGGCGACGCTGTTTCCGATCGCCGTCCTGCGCACGATGCGCGCCAATCAGCTCACCAACAGCGCCATTCTCGCCCGCAACGCCGAAACACTGATCAACACCTATCCGCATCTGGTGCATGACCCCGATAACGACGGCAACTATTACCTGTTCCCCGGCCACCCTGGCGGATTCAACAATAACCGAGCGCTCAACGATCCGCGGGGCGGACTCTCCGAACATTCCGTCGACGAAGATGCGAATGGCAACGGCGACCCCAGCCAAGATGATCCCGCGAACGGCGGCAACGGCAACGGCGAGCTGGATCGACCCGTGTACGTCGTCGATCCCATGGGATACTACACGCACCTCGAATATCTCAACGGTTTTGAAGAGTGGTTTGGAAACGACGGCAACAACTCGCAGCAATTCGTCCGCCGATTCAATGGGGCGGGCACGGGAGCAATTTTAACGGTCAGCGGCGCGACGGTGACGTTTCCCACCTCGAAGTCCGCCGCCGCGACCATGTTTACGCAGGCGGACAGTTGGACGACCGTCGTGGAAGAGGTTGTCTCGACCGTGATCACCAACAGCAGCGGTGAAGCCGTCGGAGTCACACTGCCCACTGCCGACCTGACCGCCGTCACTCCGTCGGCGGCCCTCTACCGCGTCATCCTGTTCGACTCCACAGGCCGCGGAAGTCTGACGCGGCGTATCACGTGGATTGATACCTCGCAGACCCCCGCCGTCATCCATTGGGACGAAGACGCCAACGGCAACAGCCAACTCGATCCGGGCGAAGACGCCAACGGCAACGGCTGGCTCGACCAGGGGGAGGACCAGAACGCCAACGGTTACCTCGATAGCGAAGAGACCAACGGCAACGGCGTGCTCGACAGCTTTGCGCTGCCGCCCGGCTTTGAGATTGAGCGCGTGCGCGTCGAAGCGCACGATCCGCGGTTCACATGGATGCTGACCGTGCGGAAACAGCCAACGACTTTTTCCACAATCGTACCGCAGTTGCCGGACGCCGAAGTCGACGTCGTTGTATTCTTCAACCGCTCGTACAGCGAAGACCGCGAGCGGCTTTACATGGGCGCGCGCTTCATCCTCGGCGATGCCGATCCGAGCGTCTTTCCGCACCCGGCCCCGCTCAACCCCGCCGGATACTACGGCTGGGATCGGCGGCCGGGCGTGGCCGGCTTCGACGACGACGGCGACGGCAACATCGACGAGCCGGACGAGCGGGGCACTGACGGCAGCGACGACAACCGCACCGCGTATATTCCCATTCCCGCGGGCGTCACGCTGCCGCTGGATCGGGGCGATTTCGTGTTCGAGGCCCGCCACGGTTACTGGTATCGCATCCGAAATTTCCGCATCGAGAACGGCGAAGCCGTGCTGCTTCTGGACGGCGACATCGGCCAAAGCAGTTTTTCGCCGGCGATGCTCCCGGACCGCGTCGTGGAAGTGTTTCGGAATGTGAAAGCTCCCGCCACCAAATACGCCGGTCAGAGCACGATCGTCGTGCGTTGAGCGGATGAATTCGGCGGCCGACCGCACGGTCCGCCGCAGAGATCAAGCGATGAGATCGATTCGCCATTCAAAGAGGCCGGCACGCCGTAGGACGGATTTCCAATCCGTCCGAATCGTCGGCCGTCGCAAAGAGACGGACGGATTGGAAATCCGTCCTACGGGCGGCCGCCGCGGCTTCACGCTGGTGGAACTGCTGGTCTCGGCCGGGCTGGTCATGTTGATGATGATGCTCTTCGCCCAGATTTTCCAGTTGGCAACGGCAACGCTGGCCACGCAGCGGGGCATCGCCGAAAACGACCAGCGGGCCCGCATGCTGACGACCATGCTGTCGCAGGACCTGCGCTGGCGCACGTTTCAGGATATTGTGGCCTTCGATCCCCGAGTGCCGGCGCTGCCTCATCCCAATCGACACGGCTACTTCTATATCTCTGAGAACGACCCCGACAGCGATCTCGACGACGTGCTGCAGTTCACGGTCGCATTATTGCGGTCGCAACCCTCGCCGAGTCCGACTGCAAGTGCCCCGACTGACGTGCTGGGCGACCAGCTCGTCGTCGAACAAAAGGAGTTGCTCTTTTTCGGCCGGGCCACGCCACTCGCGCCCTCCAGTTCCAACCAGCCGGATCTCGACGGCGACGGATCCTTGAACTTCAGCGCCGCCTCGGCCTTTGCCGAAGTGACCTACTTCCTCCGCCGCGGAAACCTGTACCGGCGGGTGATGCTCATCCGGCCGCGGTCGGGCGGTTCCGCCCAGCCGCATTTGCAGGGCGTCGAGTATTTCCATTCCCCGAGCAATCCCGACCCGACCGGCACGGTCTTGGTGTATTCGACTCCACCGAACAACACCCGCGTGTTCTATCGCGAATTTGACTTTTCCGTCTATCGGGCGAACTTCGGGGGCTTCGAGCAGTTGAAGTTTCACGGGAACGATTCACTCTTCAACGACGGTGCCAGCGCGTCGTCGCAATTCATGCTGGGAAGGCCTTGGTACCGATTCGGGCACAACTATACGACCGGGCAGCCGCGGGAGTTCATCAACGACTCCAGTGGACTGCCGACGGTCTTCATGGGCCGTTTCACACACGATGAGACGTCGCACGACGACTTTCAATATCCGTTTCTCGTCGCGCCCTCCGAGCCTGGTTATCCCAACCCGTATACCCGCACCGACCTCACCGACCTGACCGGCACGACCGGCGGGCCAGATGGCACGATCGACCAATACGCGGGCACGAGTGCGCTGGTCAGCCGTCGCGCCGAAGACATCATCATGACGCAGGCACACGGGTTCGACGTCAAGGTCTGGGACGACGCGGTCGGACGCTTCGTCGACATCGGACACAGCATTCCCGGGGGAGATTTCTATCAGACGCCGGAAGGCAGTGATCCCACATCCGACACTCAGAACCGGAACTGGCATTCGGTGGGAGGAATCAATTACGGGCCCCGTGTTCCTGCCGCCATCAACGATGACCGGAACCGCATTTTCGACACATGGCACACTCAGGTGGACATCAACGGTGACGCGACGATGGATCCGCCACCTTTTCGCCCGACCCGGCCGCCGGGAGCTCCGCTCGGCACGCCCCTGCCGATGCGGGCGATCCAGATCACGGTGCGGTATTACGACCCGTCGAGCGATCAGACGCGGCAGCTCACGCTCGTCGAGGACCTGCTCGTAACGGATTTGCGTGAGGAATAGCCATAGAGGCAAAAGGCGAACGGGCCGCAGGTTTTCCACCACGAAAGACACGAAAGCCATGAAAAGTACAAGCATTCCTCTTTCGTGTCCCTTTCGCGGCTTTCGTGGTAGCAATTCGAATACGACATTTCAAAGACGCGCGGGCTGAAACGAGATCGAACTATGAAACGCTCACGCCGTCAATTCGTGTCTGCCGCGCCGTCTTCGGATCGCCGCGGAACGGTGCTGGTCGTCGTGCTGGGGCTGTTGGGCCTGCTCGCGCTCATTGGCTTTACGACCTACACGTTTTCCACGCAGGAGCAGGCCAGCGCGGAATACTTCCTGCTCGGCAGGAAGGCCGAAGCGAACGCGGGATTGCCGCCCGACGTGCTCTTCGATCATGCCATGCGGCAGGTCATCCTCGGGCCCCGGATCGACGAGCTCAACAGCGCCCTGTGGGGCGGGCGGCACAGTTTGCTGGCTAATGCCTATGGCCGCGACATTCATCCCTTCGCCGGCGTCGGCGTGAACCTGGTGAGCACCGGAGACGGGCGGTTCTTCATCGACCAGAACCACAACGGCATTGCCGACGACGGGCCTTCGATGGCCAATCCCACGGAGCCGGACAATCGCCACCTGTTGTTCTTCAACGATTCGCCCGCCGCCGCCTACGAGGATCGCAACTTCAACGGGCAACTCGACGCCGGGGAAGACAATGCCGTGATTCCGCCGCTCGGCACGGCGATGAATCCATTCCCCGGCGTCTGGCCTGACTACACCCGCTATCCCGCGCCGGACGCCGATTACACGGCCCCGGACCTCAACGCGGCGTTTTTGGGGTACAACGGGTTCGGCCTGACGATCAGGCGCCAGCCGGTGCGGACGATTATCCCGTCATACCACCGCCCCGCTTTGATGCGCGTTATCGATTCTGCGGACTCCGAAGTGCGGATGCCGGTGGGCGAGGATCTCAATGGGAATCAGCGGCTCGATCCCGGCGAAGACACCAACAACAACGGCGTGCTGGACGACTGGTATCTGAACCCCGCGCTCGCGCGGCGGATGCTGCGGGCGCACCCCTCACACGCCTACATCGGCGTCCATCCGGCGGACAACAGCACCCCGGCGGCCGTCGGCCCACGGTACATCGTGACGCAGGCGCAAGCCGACGCGCTGGGGGCGAACGGGCCGTTTCCGTTCGGCTTCGATCTGCCGAACGAGGGGCCTCCCAACGGCGCCTACGGCGAACAGGGCGTGTGGAGCTTGGGTCCGTGGCGGGCCAATACGCCGTACTACGACGGGCAGTGGGTCGTGGCGAATCGTCTCCAGGAGTCGCAGCCGGGAGCTGGCGACCATCGTTACGGGGGGTTCGTGTATCGCGCCACGCTGCCCGCCAATACGCCGCCGCTGGTGGCTGGAGGCCGGCCGGCGCGGACGTCGAGCGGCAGCGAGCCGTTCTGGCCCAACCAGCCGGGCGGCACCGTCAACGAGAACGGCATCACCTGGGAAGCCCACCCCACGATGACCGCCAACTACGAGTACGACGCCGACCCCGACGGCGACGGCATCCGCGAGGCGGTGCTGCTCGATCTGGACTTCCCGGTGCAGCAGAAGTCGGACGGGCGGTTCTTCATCCCCATGTACGCGATCACAATCTACGACGCCGACGGTCTGATGAACCTTTTGGCCCACGGCAACGTCGAGGGCGAAGTCAATCCGCGCGATCCGAACCGGCCTTTCGGCGTAAACCAGTACCTGTCGCGCTCGAACCAGGCGGTGACGCCTTCCGAGGTGAATCCGCAGTGGGCCCTCAACGCGGTGCCGGCGATCGTGGACACCGACCCGTTTGCGGGCGACGTCGCGGTCATACTCAATCCGAGTCTGACACCAAACCAGATGGTCGCGCAATCGATCGCGCAGACGCTCGACCAGCAATCGCTGTTCTACGGGCATCAGCCGACGACGAACACGGCCGGAGCCGCATGGGCGCCCTGGGTCGAGATGTCGAACATGGAGTGGTTCTTCGCCAACGTCGGCAAGCCCCAACTGCAGGGCAGCACCATCGTCGACGTCACTCCCGGCCGCTACGGGGAGGCGAACCCGAACGATACGTTAAATCCGATGACGGAACACCAATACACATTTGGTCCTGCGGTGACGCGCATGCTGTCGGGGCAGCCGGTCAGTCGCTTTGATTTCCCGGGGCCAGGAACCTCAATTGCGATGCGGGATCTGTTTCTGACACTGAATCCCGGTGCGCCACCGGCGCTGGTGCCGAACCCTGATGACTTCATTCCCGGCACCAATAGGCGCAACCGCTCCTGGGGGACGGTCGAGGACAATTTGAGCGATCGCTTCCGGCACCCGCTCGACTACCGCGGGTTGGGTTCGCGCGTCGATACGAACTCGATCGGACGGCAGTTCGCACTCGTGTCGCAAAACCCAGTCCATTGGGTGCAGTACACCGATCATCCCATTACGGCGGCGTACTCGGCCTTTTCAGTGACAAATCTAATGACGCTGTCGCGGGCGGACTGGCCGGCCGGTGCGCCTCCAGGCGGCGGCGACCTTTCGTATCGCATCACGGAGCCATTGCTCGACGAAGTCTGGGAGATGGATGTCTTTCATGACGAAGCAAACTTCGACATCGACAGCATCTTCGGCATGTCGGACGCTGCGGCATTGGCGCTGTCGAGCGCCGATATTGAGAACCTCGGTCTCAATCCTCGGGTGCTGCGGCTGTTCGACTTCAACTTCCGCCGCAACGTTCGGGCCAACGAGATCCGCAAGCGGTTCACGACGATCAGCCAGGACGTGAAGACGTTCGGCACGCGGATCGATGCGTCGCAGGTGGCGCCGGGTGTGGCAGTGATCGGGCCGAACAATCCCCGCCCCTGGGAATGGCAGAACGATGTGCCTCCGCGACGGCCGGCGTTCCCGCCGCGTCCAGCGATGAATGATCCGTTGCGGGAGGAACTGCGGAAACTGTTGACGGTCGAGGTCGGCGTGCAGAATCCGCTGCCCGGCCAGTTGCAGGTGCAGCGGCAGCGGCGGCTGAGCATCAACCACGTGCTCGATTATGCCCGCAATCCCAACACCGGCGCGATCGTCCCCGACCCGCTGAGCGGGCAGCCCACGCTGGAATCGCGCGAGTTGACGGCGCACCCGGACGATCCCGGCGATGCGCCGATTCCGAGTGCATTGCCGCCCTACACGCCCAACTCCTGGGGGCCGGCCGCGCAGGAGGCCTGGGCCCGCCGCGACCGACAGGTGCTCGCCCGCGACATTTACACGTTGCTGTACCTGTCGGTCGCGGCGGGGAGGACGGGAGAGCACCCGCCGCCGACGGCGGTGGACCGCA
>JAHWKJ010000580.1 GCA_019347905.1 Planctomycetota bacterium | reverse complement strand
GACCGGCTCCGGCTCGTTCAACGTGGTGAAGCTGACGTCGGCGTCGCCGCCAAGCTGCCAGTGCTGCACCACCGACGCGTACCGTGCCGCGACGGCGTCGATGGAAGATGACCACACCGCCGGCGGCAGGCTCAGGACTTCGGCCACACCCTTCCAGTCGTCGGCGAACTTCCGCCGCAGCGGCAGGGGTGGCTCGATCAATACTCCGACCGGCGTGACGTTGCGGGCGGAGAGCCGCTCGAACATTTCGATAATCGCATCGGAGCGGTTGGAAGAACCGTCGCCCACCGTGCGCCACAACGGGTACTTCAGCCAGTGCACGCCCGCTTCGAGAGCAATGGAGGCCATCTCGTCGTGAGATACTTCGTGCGGCGTATCACCCACGGTCCACCCGAACGCGCCGGTTTCCGAGGCGTCGGTCGGCTCCATGATGACCAGCGACGACTCCTCTTCGAGCATGACGGAGTCGTTTTGCACCAGCCGCGCCCGCGTGCGGTAATAGTCCGGCGCGTGCGGCGGAAGCTTCCAGACAATGGTCTGCGGCCGCAGCCCGGCCTCCCCGGCTTCGACCGTCGCGGCGGCGGTGTCGAGGGGGAACTCATGCGTCTCGACGACAGCCCCGTCACGGCCGAGGAGTTCCATTTCGAGCCGGTGCGCGACCGAAATCTCATCCGGGCCGGTCGCCAATGCAGCCAGGCCGCTGACTTCAATCGCGATCTCCACCGGCCGCGACGCGGGCACGTAGCGGCGCTCCAGGCCGCCGGCATACCGCAGCCGCGGCAGCCGCGTGAGACGGACCGCGTCGAACCACGCCTCGCCGCCGATGTCGCCCACCGACCGCTCGACGAGATGACAGCCGATGACCACGAACCGCACCGATTGGTCCGGCTCCACCGAGGCCAGCCGCAGCCTCTGCCATTCGGCATGCGTGCCGGAGACGGCCGGCGTGAGGAACCTCTGCACGCGCCTGCGCTTCTCGTCGAGGAACGAGAGCGAGAACAGCGCCGCATCGTTGTGCAGGCCGACGGTGCGAATGGCGCCCTCGAAGGCGTAGTCGTGCAATGGATCGATGGCCAGGGGCGGGGAATAGAGGATCGCCGGTCCGCCGTTGGCTTCGACGCGCAGGCTTTCGGCGCCGTCGGCGGCTATCCCGGCGGCGATGTGCATGCGGATCCAGGCGGGAAAGCCGGTGCCTTTCCGCCGCGACCAGTCGTCGGGCTGGCCGTCGAAGTCGTGGTCCTCGTCCGCCGTCTCGAATGAGAAGAAGAAACCGCGGCCCGCGCCGCTGGAGGGAAGTGCATCTGCGGGCGCACCAGTCACACCGTCGGCGGCTGCGGCGGCGACAGCCACCAGACACAGAGCTGCAACGTGGAGAATCGGCCGTAGTGGCTGTATCATCAGTTCACTCGGTGCCGTACGGAGCGAACGCCATGGCTGTGCGTCCTGGGACGATCCCGCCGGGACGGAACTGGGGCGCACTTTCAGCGATTCGGCGGCGGGTGGCGCGGCACCGATTGAACATCGACCACTCCCGCGTGGTCCTGAACCGTGTCCATTTGCTGAGGTATAACCGGCAATGATCGAACGGTCGCTGAAATCGGGAGCGTCGTTGCTGCTCACGACGCTGTTGTTTGCGACGGCGGCGGCCGAGGAGCCGGCGGTGCTGCCGGGGACCGAGCGCCTCGAGATGGAGGGCGACATCGCGGCCGAACTGGTGGCTCGCGTCGATCGCTTCCTGCTCGCGGAGATCGCGAAGTCGCCCGCGCAGCGGGAGCAATTCTGGAACCGCGACTTCTCTTCGGCCGAGGCGTACAACAAGTCCGTCGGGCCGAACCGCCAGCGGCTCGCGCACATCCTCGGCGTCCGCGATCCGCGGGTGAAGTTTGAAGCGCCGGAACTGGTGGCGACGGTGGGTGGCTCGGCGCTCGTCGGCCGGGGCGAAGGCTACGATATCTTCGCCGTCCGCTGGCCGGTGCTGGCCGATCCGGATCCGAACCGCGAGACCGTCGTCGTGCACGGCGAGGGCCTGCTGCTGGTGCCGACGAAGGCTGAGCCGATCGCCGATGTCGTCGCCATTCCCGATGCCGATCAGACGCCCGAGCAGATCGTGGGGCTCGCGGAGGGCGTGCCGGCCCAGTCGCAGTTCGCCCGACGACTGGCCGAGAGCGGCTGCCGCGTAATCGTGCCCGTGCTCGTCAGCCGCGAATTGAAGCCGCGAATGCGGCCGGGCGCTGGTGGCGGCGCGACGCTGACGAACCGCGAATATGTCTACCGCTCGGCCTTCGAGCTGGGCCGGCACATCATCGGTTACGAACTGCAGAAGGTGCTCGCGGCGGTGGACTGGTTTGCGAAGGAGGCGGAGGGCTCCGACGCGAAGATCGGCGTCGTGGGTTACGGCGAAGGCGGCATGCTCGCGATGTACGCGGCCGCGCTCGACACGCGGATCGACGACTGTACGGTGAGCGGCTACTTCGGCCCGCGTGAGAGCATCTGGTCGCAGCCGCTGGATCGCAACGTCTTCAGGCTGTTGCGGGAGTTTGGCGATGCCGAAATCGCCGGAATGATCGTTCCGCGCAAACTGACGATCGACGCCGCGCGGGGACCGCAGGTGGAGCTGCCGGGTCAGGGGGGAGCACCGGCGACACTGGCCTCCGCGGGACCGAATGCCGTGGCCGGTGAGTTCGAGCGGATCGATTCGCTTGCCAAGGCCTTTGCGGGTGAACTCGGCAGGTTCCTCGTGCTCGTGAATTCTGAAGAGAAGGGGCAGCCGTTTCTGAGCCAGCCGGAGGCTGCTCTCAATTCCCCCCCACGGTCCACGGATGAACGTATCGACGCGGCCGCCCGCCAGCAGCGGCAGGTCGAGGAGCTCGATCAGTTCAACCAGCTTCTGTTGCGGGAGAGTTCCTTCGTCCGCAAGGAGTTCATGGCGAAGCTCGACACGAGCTCCGTCGAGGCGTACGAGAAGTCGGTCGAGCCGTACCGTGAAATCTTCCGCAAGGAGGTCATCGGCGACTTCGGGTATGCACTGCTGCCGCCGGGTGCGCGGACGCGGATGGCGTATGAGACGGAGAAGTGGACGGGATATGAGGTGGTGCTGGATGTGTGGCCGGTGGGCGGCGGGAGCAAAAATGTGATCGCGTATGGCGTGCTCCTCCTGCCGAAGGATCTCAAGCGCGATGGGAGCGAACGGCGGCCGGTTGTAGTATGTCAGCATGGGCTGGAGGGGCGGCCGCAGGACATCATCAGCGGCGACCATCCGGCCTATCACGATTTCGCGGCGAAACTCGCCGAGCGCGGATTCATCACGTTCGCGCCCCAGAACCTCTACATCGGCAAAGACAACTTCCGCACGCTGCAGCGCAAGGCAAACCCGCTGGGCAAGACGCTGTTTTCGATCATCGCCCCGCAGCACCAGCAGATCATCAACTGGCTGAAAACGCTGCCCTACGTCGATGACGAGCGGATCGCCTTTTACGGGCTGAGCTACGGCGGCAAGACGGCTATGCGCGTGCCGGCCCTCGTCACCGACTACTGCCTCTCCATCTGCTCGGCCGACTTCAACGAGTGGGTTCTCAAGAACGCCTCCACGCGGCACCCCTTCAGCTATGTGTGGACGGGCGAGTACGAGATCTTCGAGTTCGATCTGGGCAGCACGTTCAACTACGCGGAGATGGCGGCCCTCATCTGTCCGCGGCCCTTCATGGTCGAGCGGGGCCACTTCGACGGCGTGGGCTGGGACGAGTGGGTCGCCTACGAGTTCGCCAAGGTCCGGCACCTCTACCAGGCGAAGCTGGGCATTGGCGAGCGCACCGAGATCGAATGGTTCGTCGGCCCGCATACAATTAATGGGCAGGGGACCTACGACTTCCTGCACCGGCACCTGAATTGGCCGAAATCCGCGGCTGCGTCCGAGTAAACCGTCTAGCCACGTCCCAGCGCGACGTGCGTCCCCGTTGGAGCGCGGTTGGGTGGCACTGGCAGCTCGCCTGCCAGTGTCGAGTGGTTCTCAC
>JAHWKJ010000579.1 GCA_019347905.1 Planctomycetota bacterium | reverse complement strand
CCCCCTTACTAAGGGGGGGCCAGGGGGGGTCGAGTCCACCCGGCATCGTCCACGTCCGCAGGGCATTGCGAACCCATTGCAGCACGCCCTGCTGACGCCGCAGGTAATGATCGGCCACAGACTCTTCCAGCCCCGCCAGCCACCAGAAGAACTGCACGCGCAAGCCCTCCGCCAGCGCCCGGTAATCGCGATGCCGCGCCTCGAAACGGGCCCACTTCGCCCAGACATAAAGCACCAGGGCCGCGGCGAGCGCTCCGGCATAGATCAGCACGAAGCTGCCGGTCGCCGCCCCCCGCGCCAGATGCAACTGCAACGCCATGGCTGCCGCGAACGACAGCACCAGCAGCAGGATCAGCACCCGCCGCGTCGCGCGCTGGCAACGCGCCGCCAGTGCATCCACGACCGCAAACCGCTCGTCAATCGCCCGCAACCGCGGTGCAAGCTGGCCCTCGACGGTGCCGCCAAGCAGCCGGCTCCACGTCACACCGTTGCCGGCGGCGGATGACGCGGAATACGCCAGTACGTCACGGTTCAGCCCATCCACGGCATGCCACACGCGCTCCTCCACGCCTCGCGCGAGCGGCTGGTCCGGCGGAGGGAGGATCGCGAGTGCCGCCGGTTCGCCGGACCACGGCTGTCCCCGTCGTCGCACCGCGATGTGGTACACCAGTCCCGTCTCGTAAGCCGGCACTGCGCCCGCGCGGGGCCGGTACTCCGCCGGAACGCCGTGCCGCATGAACTGAACGGCCTGCGCCGTGCCGCAGCCGTCGGGCTTCGCCGGCACGCCGTCCCACAGCGCGATCAGCAACTGGCAGTGGCGCACCACAAACGCCGCCGCCGCGCAGTACTGCCGATCGCGCGACGCCTGCTCGCGCTCGTCGAAGAGCGGAGCATCCGGCGGCGGCGGAAGCTCGAACGTGGCCCGCGCCTGACGCAGCAGTTCCCGAAACTTCGCGAGCGCTTCCGGCGTAGTGAAATCCTGCTCGTAGGCAGCACGCGGCATGGGCAGCGGCGCAATGAATTCCATGCCGCACTCCAGCGCGACCTCGGCCGCCAGACAATCCGCGCCTTCCGCCAGAGGCGACAAGAGCCACAGCGGCGTGTGTGGATGCCGCCGCGCCAGTTCCTCGAACACCTCGCGCAACCGCGCGCGCAGGGCGGGCAGATCCGATTCCTGCAGATCGCGGTGCCCCGTCACCCCGATGACCAGCGGCAGCCGCCGGTCGGACGGGAGTTCTGTGGGTACGGTCTCGCCGCGCGCGAGAACTGGTGACGCCGCCGCTTCGGTCATCCTGCACGCCGCGCTACGCGGAACGGGTTCCTCGCGTATCGCGAACATTCTGCGATTGGCACCGCCCGTTCGCAAGCGGTGACGTCGCGCTTCCCGTTGACCGATCCTGCAAGGCCGCCTACCATTTGCGCGCATGCGGGCGGGCAGTGCGCGCAGGATCTGCGCACCCGCTTCCGCCGTCTTCTTAGGTTGCACCGGACGTTCTCCGGTCGCGCCGGCTGCCGAATACGCCTATGAAAGCCGAAGAACGCCATCGCCTGCACGAGCACGAACTCCAGAAGCTGACCCGTCAGGCCGGCGACGTCTGGAAAAAGCACGGGGCGAAGATCCTGGCGATCTCGGCGGCCGTTGTCGTGCTGGCCGTGGGTGTGACAGTCTGGCTGGTTACGGCCGGCAGCCAGGACGCAGACGCCTGGGCGCAGATGGGCCGCAGCGCCTCGGCCGGCGACTACGAAACCATTGCTGAAGACTATTCCGGCGAACTGGTTGGCCATGCCGCCCGCCTGCAGGCTGCCGAACAGCACCTGCGCGAAGGCACGCTTCAGGCTTTCAGCGATCGAAAGGCCGCGATCGACGAATTCCAGCAAGGCCTCGCTGGCTTCAACGCGCTGCTGGAGGCCGACGATCTTCCCGACTTCATGGAAGAGCGGGCGCTGTATGGCCGAGCCCGGGCGCTGGAGTCGCTCGCCGCCACCGCCGATGGCGAGCAGGCCATAAAGCCTGAAGACGTCGTCGCCGCCTACGAGAGGCTGCTCGCAAAATATCCCGAGACGCTGTTCAAGGAGTTGGTCGAGGCGAACGTGAAGTCGCTGAAGAGCCAGCGCACCCGCGAGTTCCTCGCCTGGTTCCGCAGCGAACAGCCCGCTCCCACCGACCGTCCCACGCCCGACAGTCCGCTCCCGCCGTCGCATCCGCCGCTGGCCGCGGGTCCGTCACTGGGCCGCGGCCCGTCGCTGCCGCCCATTCCCGACCGGCTGCAACTCCCGCCTGACGATTTCCGACCCGATGATGCGACCGGCCCTTCGGACGAAGCGCCGCCATTCCCTCCCACGACCAGCGACGACGGCCCAGTGGAGGCACCGCGTCCGGCTCCCTCCGAAGAATGACGGACGACGCTGCCCGAGGTCAGAGGTCAGAGGTCAGCGGTCAGAGGTCAACCCTCGACCCTCAACCCTCAACCCCTATCCAGGGGCTTGGAGCCCTCAACCCATTCGACCTCGTCGTCGAGGCCCGCGCCCATGGCTGGCGGATCGATCACTGGCTCAGCCGGTTGTTCCCCAACTTCAGCCGCGAGCTGTTCAAGAAGGCCGTCCGCGACGAGCGTGTGCTGGTCAATGGCCTGCCGGTGAAAGCGGCCCGGCGGCTGCGGGTCAACGACCGCGTCACAGTGGCTTTGCCCGACGAGGCCGATCGGTCGCTGCCGGCCGAAGACCTGCCGCTCGACGTGCTCTACGAGGACGAGTGGATCGTGGTCGTCAACAAGGCCGCGGGGATGATCACGCATCCCGGCCGCGGCAACTACCGCGGCACCCTCGCCGGCGGCCTGCAGTTCCACTTCGACCGGCTGAGCGACGCCGGAGGCAGCCTGCGGCCCGGCATCGTGCACCGCCTCGACCGCGACACGACCGGCCTGCTGGTGGTCGCCAAGAACAACCCGGTCCACCACCGCCTGAGCGGCCAGTTCGAGCGGCGTGAAGTGCGCAAGGAGTACCGCGCGATCGTCCGCGGCGAATTGCCCCTCGACGCCGACTCGATCGAAACGCACCTCCGCGTCGACCGCCGTCACCGCGAAAAAATGTGCATCTGCGGCCCCGGCGAAGGCGCCCGCCACGCCGCGACTTCGTATGAAGTGCTGGAACGATTCGGCCGTTTCACGTGGGTGAAGCTCCTGCCGAAGACCGGCCGCACGCACCAGCTCCGCGTGCACATGCAGTACCTGGCCTGCCCGATCGTGGCGGACCGCCTCTACGGCGGCGGTGCGGACCTGCGGCTCTCGCAAATTCGAGAAACGCCGCCCGAAGAGGACCGCGTCCTGATCTCCCGCCAAGCCCTGCACGCGTTCCGACTGACATTCCGCCACCCGGAAAGCGGCCTCGAAATGC
This sequence comes from Planctomycetota bacterium, assembly GCA_019347905.1. Lineage (GTDB taxonomy): Bacteria > Planctomycetota > Planctomycetia > Planctomycetales > Planctomycetaceae > JAHWKJ01. The sequence goes on along the minus strand of JAHWKJ010000579.1, from coordinate 621 downwards.
AATTCGAAGCCCCGCTGCCGGAAGACATCGAACGCACGCTCAGCGCTCTACGCTCATGCTGCGGCGCTTTGTAGCGCGGGTTTCAACCCACGCGGCAGCGACTCCGGCGACTGATCCGGGTCGCGTGGATTGAAATCCACGCTACGTTGCTCCACCGTCAGGCGCCACCCTCGGCCGCGGGCGCATCGCCTGCTATGCGAACTCGGAAGGATGGTATATTGTCCATTCAAGGAAGATCGCGTCATGCGCCCGTAGCTCAGTTGGATAGAGCAGCGGACTTCTAATCCGCAGGTCGGTGGTTCGAATCCACCCGGGCGTACTCCGGTCGCCGCGCCGGACGGTTGTCGCCCGGATCTGATCTGCTACGATTCAGCAGTGCTTCGCGGCGGTCAGCTTTCAGCGATCAGCTTTCAGCTCCGGCCGGCTGCCAACTGCTGCCGGCCGACTGCCGTCTGCCCGTCCCGCCCCCATAGCTCAATTGGCAGAGCAACTGACTCTTAATCAGTAGGTTCTTGGTTCGAGTCCAAGTGGGGGCACTTGTGACGGCCCGGCCGCGCCGCAGTCATGGGCGAAGAGCTGTTCGACGTCTGCGACGGCGAGGACCGCGTGATCGGGCAGGCG
>JAHWKJ010000076.1 GCA_019347905.1 Planctomycetota bacterium | reverse complement strand
CGGCGTGGAGATCGATTCCGCCGGCCGCATCTTCTCCGGCCACAACGGCGGCGATACGCGCGGCTTCCACTACGTGCAGGGCGGATATTACGCCAAGAGCTTCGGCAAGCACGGCCCGCTGTCGAATCCGTACGCGTTCGGCCACTTCGAGGCGATGGCCCACCACGCGGTCCCGCGGTTCACGCACAACTTCGTGATTTACGAATCCGCTGCGCTGCCGGAGCCGTACCGCGGCCGCCTGTACGGCGTTGAGCCGCTGCAGGGTCAGGTGGTGATGAGCGAGATTCAGCCGGACCGCTCATCGTTCAAAACGAAGGACCTCGACCGGGTCATCAAAACCAGCGACCCCCAGTTCCGCCCCGTGGATATCAAGGTCGGTCCCGACGGTGCGATCTATGTCGCCGACTTTTACGAACCGCAGATCAGCCACCGCGAGCACTTCAGCGGCCAGATCGACAAGTCGAACGGCCGCATCTACCGGCTAAGGTCTGCGGCAGGTTCGCCGACGGCGGGCGACGTCGATCTCGCCTCGAAGACTTCGCAGCAGCTCGTTGAATCCCTGCAGCACCCCGGCAAATGGCACCGGCAGACGGCGCTGCGGCTTCTCGGCGACCGCAGGGACGCATCGATCGTCCCGCTGCTCAAAGAGAACATCCGCCGGCACGTCGGACAGTTCGCACTCGAAAACCTCTGGGCACTCCACCAGACGGCCGGCCTGGAAGACGATTTCGTCCTGGAGTCGCTCGCTCACGAAGACGCTCACGTCCGCCTGTGGACCGTGCGACTCTTGTGCGACGCATTCCATGCCCAAAACGCATCCGCCACGCACGCGCTTCCCCCCCTTGCTAAGGGGGGGCCGGGGGGGGTCGAGCAAAACGCTCAACGCCAGCAACTCCCCTCCCCCCTCCACCAGCGGCTGCAAGATCTCGCCGAGACCGAAGCCTACGTCCAGGTTCGCAGCCAACTCGCCTCCAGCGCCCGCCGCCTGCCTGCATCGGGCTCGCTGCCAATCGTGCGGCGGCTACTCGCTCGCGACGAAGACGCAGGCGATATCCACGTCCCGCTGCTCTTGTGGTGGGCGATTGAAGCGAAAGCCGGCGAAGATCCGGCGGCCGTTGTCGCGATGTTCGAGGATTCCGACATCTGGAAGCTGCCGCTCGTCGAGCAGCACATCGTCCAGCGGCTGATGCGGCGCTTCGCACAGTCCGGCAGCCGCAACGATCTGCTCAACGGCGCCCGCCTGTTCGAGCTGGCCCCGGAGAAGAAGCACACGGATCTGTTGATGCAGGGTTTCGAGGAGGCCTTCCGCGGCCGCACGCTGGCTGGTCTGCCGGCCGAACTCGTCGACGCCCTCGCCAAAGCCGGCGGCGGCTCGTTGATCCTCTCCGTGCGGCAGGGCAAACCCGAGGCCGTCCGCGAGGCCATCGTATTTTTATCCAACGCGACGACCGACCCCGCCCGCCGGCTGGAACTGATCCAGCTTTTCGGTGAGGTGAACCATCCCGACAGCGTACCGGCGCTGCTCGAGGTCGTCCGCTCGACTTCCGCCCCCGAATTGCGCAAAGCCGCCCTCACGTCACTCGGCCGCTACACCGACGAGCGCATCGGCGGCGAGGTCGTGGCGTTGTACCCGCGGCTTCCTGAAGACGTTCGCGAGGCGGCCCGCACGCTGCTCGTCAGCCGCAGCGCGTGGGCGGCCGCATTTCTGGCCGCCATCGACGCCGGCGTCATCGACCCGGCGACGGTTCCACTCGACGACGTCCGCAAGCTGACCGTGCACCAGGACGAGCGGATTGCCTCGCTGGTGAAGAAGCACTGGAATGACATCCAAGGCGCCTCGACCGCCGAGATGCAGGCCCAGATCGACCGCATCGCGAAGCTGATCGCTCTCGAAGGCGCCGATCCCTCGGCCGGCAAAGAGCTGTACACGAAGTCGTGCGGCAAGTGCCACCTCTTGTTCGGAGAAGGCGGCCGCATTGGCCCCGACCTCACCACCTACCAGCGAAAGGACACGCTGCAGGTCCTGATCAACGTGGTGAACCCCAGCGCCGAGGTCCGCGAGGGCTTCGAGACATGGCTGATCGTCACCGACGACGGCCGCACGGCCACCGGTTTCCTGTACGACCAGGACAACCGCGTGGTCTTGCTCCGCGGCACCGACGGCCAGAACATCACGATCCCGCGCGACCGCATCGAAGAGCAGATCAAGCAGCCCCGCTCGCTGATGCCCGAGGGCCTGCTGAAGGATCTCGCCGACGAAGAAATCCGCAACCTGTTCGCGTATTTGAAGAGTTCGCAGCCGCTCAACTGACGCTTGTAGTGTCAGATTGAGGTGAGGGGTGTCATTCCTGACGATCAGCGATTATTGGTACGGCTGTAAGCGGCCTCGATGCCATGTTCCGAGTCATCCATGGCGAGGAGTTCGAACTATGAAACCGTGGATGTTTCGGCCGATTCTCCCACGCTCTGGGAATTGCTGGACGAGGCGAGGAGCGAGGATCTGGTTGTTCGCCTCCCGGACGGTACCGAGTTTCTGCTTGCGCCGGTCGATGACTTTGATCTGGAGGTCGCCCGAGCGCGCAAGAACGAGAAACTGCTCGCATTCCTCGAAGCCCGCGCCCGGCAGGATGAAACGATATCCATCGCTGAAGTAAAGCACCGGCTGGGGCTTTAGTGATTCTGGGGCAGCAATGAGCTGCCACGGCCCCCCCGCCGGCTGCAACGAGGGCAGCGGCGCGGGCAAAGCATGACTTATGAAGGGGATGCGGCCCATGCATCACGGTATTCGGATCATCGATCTGGGCGAAGCGCCAAAGGCGGTGCGGAAGTTCTTCGATGCGCTGGACGACGAGCCGGTGGTCGTCGAGCACGATGGGCGTGCTGTGTACGTCATTCAGCCCGCGCAAGCGGTGGTGGGTCCGGCGGCCGAGCGATCACAGCTCGCCGGTGAAATGCTGAAGGACGTCGAGGGCGCCTGGACCGATATCCCGCAGGAGATCTGTGACGCCGTCGCCGCGGGGAACCGCGGTTGAGTGGAAGAGTGGCGGGATCGATCGCGCCGGAGCAACGCCGATGGCGGGCACCCCTGTTCGCGAGCTGTATTCGTGATGCCCGGCGGCGGCGTATCGCACCAGTCATTGCTCATCGGCGACTTTTCGGAGTCGGAACCGTCGGCGCTGGCCGCGGAACTCGAACAGAGATTTGGCCGTTCCAATGTCCGCCGCGCGCCGGGCGCGGTGGACGCTCTCGGCGCGATCGGTGCCGGCTGGTACGCCGATGTGGCCCTCGTGTGGCAGAGAACTCCGGGCGAATTCTCCGCTGCCGATGCCGACCGCCTGCTGGGCGCGCTGCCGCTGGCCCGCTGGCTTGTGTGCCTGGGACCGTGGTGCATCTCAGCGGGGAGAGCCGGCAGCGCCTGGCCGCCGGCAGTGCGGGTGCGATTTAGGGAGACACTCGTCCGCTTACGGCGCGAGCTCGGTGTGCTTGAAGGCCGCGTGCAGCCGCTGCCGCTGACGGCCGGCCGCGACGAGGTGGCGCTGTGGCTGCACGGGCCAAGTGATGGCGCAGCGTCACCGCTCAACGGCTTCGCGGTCGGAATCTTTTCGCCGGATCCCGCGGTGCGACTGTGGTTGGGTGAGCTGCTTTCCGCGAGCGGCTGCACGTTGGTCGATTTCGATCCTCAGGCGCCCCCACAAACGGCGGTGGATGCCGCGATCATCGATGTCGATCCGATCGACGAGCGAGCCCTGCAGGCGGTTGGCTCGGCATCCGCCGCTGTGCCGGTGATCGCCGTCTCATCGTGGTCTCATGCGGAAGACGAGCGGCGGCTGCGCGCCGCGGGGGCGACGGCCGTGCTGTCGAAGCACGCCGGCTCGGGGCCGTTGCTGGAAGCGCTCGTTCGGACTTCGGGTCGCGGAGCGACCCGGCGACTTTGTCACAAATGACTGTAGACGCCGTAGGCGCCGGCCACCAGCAGGCCCACGCACGAGATGATCAGGCAGGCGTCCCACAGCGGCGAGGGACGTAGTCGTTCGTCGGTCCGCTGGTAGCGCGCGTAAAGGGCGCCCAGGCCGATCATGGGCAATAAGAGCGCCTGCATCATGCCGGACAGCAGGATCGCCCGCACCGGATTGATGCCGCTCCAGTACACGCCCAGGCACACCACCGGCACCAGCACACTGAGCGCCGAGACCGACCGGTCGTGCGCCCGTTGGTTGTGGCGGCTCATCAGGCCGAAGACTTTGAAGCCGTCGGTGTAGACGCGGGCGTGGCTGGCCGTGGCCACCATGAACGTCGAATACAACACCGCCACCGCGCCGATCAGAAACAGCCAGCGGGCGGACTCTCCGAAGATCGGCACGTAAGCCCGCGCCAGCGTGCCCACCATCCGCATGCCGTCCGGGTCCAGCCCCTCGTTGTGCAGGACGGCCACGCCTGTGATGAAAAACGCCAGGGTGGCGATGGTGTACACGATCATCGAGAGAAAGGCGTCCCACTGCATCACCCGCATCCAGCCGCGGGCGCGGCGGACCCAGTTTTCGTCCGCAGAACGTGGCCCGGTGAACTTCGCATAGCCCTTTTCCAGGCACCAGTAGGGATACGAGATCAGCTCCGAGGCCCCCACGCCGATGATGCCAAACGTCGCCAGCGCCGTCGCCAGGGGGTTCCGCTCGCCCAGAATGGTTTCGGGCAGTCCAAACGACATTCCGCGGACGAAGTCCGCCCCTGAGACGGCGAACCGCTCGGTCGATTCCAGCGCAATCACGTTCCCGATCGTGATGAATGTGAACAGGACCACCAGCACGATCGACACGTTCTGCACCAGTCCGTAGCGGCCGCGGAACAAGAGGACCATCGTGAAGAGGGCGGCGAATGCGGCCCAGAACTTGTCGTCGAGCGTCCGCGGCTCGACCAGGGCGTCCACGATGATCTGACGGGCTCTGGTCGCCGCATCGGCCAGCAGCACCTGTTTGCGGGCGCGCCGAAGTTCCGCGTCCTCGCCGCCGTCGGCAATGGCCTCCAGCGCCTGCTGCGCGGCTGCCAGCTCTTGTTCGGCGATTCGTAGTTGGGCGACGGCGACGGCGGCCTCCGTCGCGCGCAGATCCTCTTCATCCAGCCGGGCAAGCTGCTGGGCGAGGAGCACTTGTCCGCGGACGAAGCGGCGGCGGGCCGCCTCGCTGCGTCTAAACAGCACCTCGTGCTGTTTGGCATCCAGACCCGCCTCGAAGGCCGCACTGAGCAGGATCGAGTTGGCCTGCTCGAAAGCCTTCCGCAACTCGGTGCGGCGGCGCGACACCTCGGCCGCTGTCGGATCGTCAGCCGCATCCTCATCCTCCGCGGGGACGCCGGCCTGGCGAAATCTCGCTTCAAACTCGCTCAGGCTGCGCACGTCCTCGATCAGCCGCCGGGCGAGTTGCGGGTCCGCCGCACGAAACTGTTCGAGCTGTTCGGCGGTCGTGCGGTTTTTCTCGCGCACGAACTGCCACTGGTCGGCCGTCAGCGGCTCGGGCGCTTCCTCGCCGTCGGCAGAACCCCACGCCAGATGCCGTCGGACGTCCCATTCGTTGAGCAGCAGGGTGTCCCACAGAAGATACGATTTGAGCGTGCCGGCGGCGGGCATGCGAATGGCGTCGGCGTAGTCGCCGCGCAGCGGAAACGACACGGCCAGCGACTGGCCGACGCCGCCGACGATGCCGCCCAACTGTCCCAGGCCCACGACGCACATCGCCACCCAGCACCAGACGATCCAGTTCACCCGCAGCCGCGGACCCGGCACGCGGTCGAGCGCCGCCAGCGTCGTTTCGCCGTGACTGATCGTGTAGCGGCCCAGCTCGATCTGCACGAAGACCTTGATGAGGCAGCCGATCAGAATCAGCCACAGCAGCGAAATCCCCGCCTGCGCGCCGGTCTTGGTGGTGGCGATCAACTCGCCGGAGCCGACGATGCTGCCGGCGATGATCAAGCCCGGCCCGAGATTGCGCAGGATGCCGCCGATCGTCCGCGGCGGCTCGATGGCGTGTAGCCCATTGACGGCGGGATCCTGCGCGGGCGGCAGGGTGTGGTGTTCGGCGTGGCTCATCGACGCGAACTATCCTTCGGATCGCGCGAAGGGGTCAGACCCCTTTGCGGCTCACCCGTTTTGCCAGTTCAGTATCGCTCGTCCGCAAAGGGGTCTGACCCCGTCTGAGGGGACGGTCCATCATCCTGTCGCGCCACGCCGCGCAGCACAAGGCAGAAGGCGAGCTGTCAGCTTTCAGCGTTCAGCTTTCAGCGTTTCCGGATGCGTGATGAGCTGACCGCTGACCGCTGACCGCTGACTTCTGACCGCTGATTGCTCACAAAGTAGCCGTGCCATGCGGCGGCCGGTGGTGGAGAGCGGCAGATCGGTGAGTTCGCGTCTGCTCGTCCAACGCAGTTCCTCTCCGTTAGAGCGACGCGGACGCGAGACGTACCGGGCGGCGAAGCACAGCAGGCGGATGCGGTATCGCGTGACGCCGTGCCGCATCTCCGTCAGCAGCGAGTCGACCGCCGCGGCGACACCGTGCCGCTCTTGGAGTTGCTCTTCGACGAAGCCGCGCACGGCGGGCGAGTCGCCGTCGCAGGCGGAGCCGTTCAGCTCGAATCGTGGAAAGTCCCACAACCCGGCCCAGCGCTCGCTGGGCGGCCGGCGCCGCAGCAGAAAGCGGCCGCGGCGGCTGATGGCGACCATCGCCTCCGTCACTTGGGTGACCGCCGGCCGCGCGGCTGCGCGCGGAATGACATCCTGAGTGTTTTCGCCGAAGGCCACGCAGTGCCGCCTGACTGGGCAACGGCTGCAGTCGGGCGCTGCCGGCCGGCAGACTGTCGCGCCCAGTTCCATCAGCGCCTGGTTGAAACGACCGGGAGAGCGGCGCGGCACCAGACGCTCGGCAAACTCCCACAGCACGCGCTGCCCCGCGGACGAGCGGGGATCCCCCGCGTACCCCAGCAGCCGGCAGTACAGCCGCAGCGTGTTGGCTTCGACGATCGCCGCCGGGCGATCGAACGCGAAAGACACGATAGCGCCCGCCGTGTAGCGGCCGATGCCGGGGAGTCTCTGCAATCCGCCGGCATCGTGCGGGAAGCGGCCGCCATAGTCGTGGACGATGCGCTCCGCCGCCCGCCGCAGGTTTCTTGCCCGGCTGTAGTATCCGAGGCCCTCCCACAACCGCAGCACGTCCTCTTCGGCGGCGTCGGCCAGCGCTGCAACGTTCGGAAACCGCGCGAGGAACCGCTCGAAGTAGGGCGCGACGGCGGCCACCGTCGTCTGCTGCAGCATGATCTCGCTGACCCACACGCGGTATGGGTCGCGCGTCCGCCGCCACGCCAGGTCGCGGCCGTTCCGCGCGTACCAGTTCCGCAACTGCCGGCGAAAGCCTGCGAGCGCTTCGGCCTCATGCAGGGGGGCAAAACGGGAAAACTCAGTGAATGGCACGGCCGTTCGACCGCTCGCGTTCGTCGAGAAGCACCGAACCGCCGATTTCAACGTACACCGGCTGCAGCTGATCGTCCGTTTCGACGCGGAACTCGACGGTCCAGGCCTGCGTGGCCGGCGGGGCGTCGGGGCCTTCAATCTCTACGGTACCGGCCACCCGGTAATGCCGCTCCGCGAGCGACGTCGCCTGATACGCGTCGCCCTCGTCAATCGCCGGGAACTGCAACTCTTTGCCAGGAAGATATCGCTTGACGATCTCCCACCCCAGCACGACGGCATCACCCGCTTCGAGTTCCGTCGGCTCCTGCGGCGGATCGGGCCGGGCCTTCGCGACCCATCCCGGCTCCCGCTTGAAGAGCATTGCCGCCCCGACCGCGAGAGCACAGACGGCCACGAAGATGCCCAGAAACGCCGCCGGATGGACCGGCTTGTTCTTCCTTGGGGTGACGGGCGGGGAAGACATGGCGAATTCCGCATGATCCGTTTAGCCGCGACTCGCCAGAGGAGCGCTCTGCCTGAATTCGCCCACTGCCCTTATCGATGCGGAAAAGCGCTCCTCTGGCGAGTCGCGGCTAAACTGTCGAGCGCGGCTAAACGACGCAGGAAAAAATGGGCGTGCGTGGATTCGAACCACGGACCTCAGCTTTATCAGAGCTGCGCTCTAACCAACTGAGCTACACGCCCTTTGGAGCCATTCGCAAAAGTATTCTTGCGTGTCGCCCGGCAGGTGTCCACCCTCTCGCGTGCGGGAAACGGTGGTCGAAATTCACAGCGCGGACAGGCGCTCCAGAACCTCGCCCACGAGCACCGACGTCTTGTAGACGATCGTGTTCGCGGGCAGGTTCGGCACGTGTTGCGAGACTGACGCGGCGACCGCCAGCAGGATCGGCTCGTGCGCGAACAGCCGCAGAGTCGCCAGCTTCTGCTCGAGGTAGTCGGGCGTCCAGAAGCCGACGATCTCCAGCAGCACGCGGCGGCCGTCGGCGTGACGGAACGTGAAGTCGGGAACGAACACCTTCTGGCCCGCCGTCAGCACGTCGCCTTCCCGGAGGAGCGTCCAGCCGTCGCGTGGTTCCGCGCCCCAGCGGCGGGCGAAGGCTTCTTCGACGCTCGAGTCGAAATCGGCCGGAGATGGTACCGGGCTGTGCAGTCCGTCGGCGGGGGACAGATCGAGTCCCAGCTTCCAGCCCCGCCGCCGCGTCTTCAAGACGGCGTGCATCCGCCAGTCGCGGCAGGCGATGAGCGCAGGCAGAAAGCGGGCCATCGCGGCGCCGTAGCGGCGGGTCTCACGCAGCACCGACGCCGGGCCGCTGAAGCGCAGGACATACCCCTCCGCCCGTCGCCGCTCGATGTCGTGCATCAGGCCGGCCAGCCTGGCGTACCGCAGGATCGTCTTGAAATCCCCACCGGCCCAGACGGTCATCGAGACCGCGTCGTACAGCGCCGCCTGCACCTGGGCGACGTTGTAGCGCGACAAGAGCGCCCGGCCGTCAGCATAGCCGCGGAACTCTTCGAGCCGCTGGAACTCCACAATGTCGGCGAACAGCGCGGCTTCGATCTCCCCCCACGGACGGCCGAGTTCGTCGGCAATGTGCAGCTTGGCGCGGGCTTCGGTGTGCTCGAACAGGCGGTCGGCGTGCGCGACGAGCGGATGCAACCGCGCCGCCCGCTGAAAGACCTCCCGGCGCAGGGCGGCCGCCTTCCCGCCGCGGTCGCGGCCGAAGACGCCCGCCTCGTCCAGCAGCTTGCAGAAGGCGTCGATCCGCCGCGGCGGGCAGTCGGCCTCGTTCGCGAATAAACCGTGCACGTCGCGGTGCAACTCCTGCCGCATGCGGCCGAGCCCGGTGCGGTACACCGCGAGCATCCGGTCGGCGAGCGCCGCGTAATGCCCGTGCCGGCCGGTGGTCAAACGGTCGGGCCGCACGCAGCCGCCGGCGAAGTCATACTCGGCGATGGCGAGTTCCCGCGTAAGCATCGGTGCTGCGTCGGCGCCGCGAGCGGCGCTCCTCGTTGGTGCCGGCGGAAACGATCTCGTACAACACGGCCCGCTGGTCCCCCACCTTGCGGAGCACGCGGCCGAGCCGCTGCCGTGACTGTCGCGTGGAAGCCGTGCCGCCGATGACCACGGCGACCTTCACCGCCGGCAGATCGACGCCCTCGTCGAGGACTCGGTTGGCGACAAGGGCGGGATACCGGCCGGCTTCGAGACCCTCGAGCACTTCCAGCCGTTCCTTCTTCCCGCAGTGGCTTAACAGGCACGGGATCAGGAATCGCTTCGAAACGTCGCGGGCCATGGCGTTCGACCCCGCGAAGATCAGGAACCGCTCGCCCGCGTGCAGACGGAACAAGTCCTCCAGCACCCGCAGCTTCTCTTCCGCCCGGTCTTCGATCGACTTCTTCGCGTAGTACGAACGCAAAATGCGGCGGGCTTCGGGCGTGCGGGCGGTGTCGGCGCACAGTTCCTGCCAGGTGTACTGCGGATCGTCCTTGCGGCGGTCGGCTACGTACTGCCGCACGTCGCCCGCAAGCCGATCGTAGCGCGCCTGCTCGGCGTCGGTCAGAAAGACGGGGATGCGGACGACCTCGTAATCGGCCAGTGTGCGCCCCCGCACGGCCGATAGCGGCAGTTCGTAGACCCGCGGACCGATCAGCCGGTCGAGGTCGCTCTCGCGGCCGTCGGAACGCTCGGGCGTGGCGGTCAGCCCCAGCCGCAGGAGTGCAGCCGACATCCGGGCGGCATCGCGGCGAACGTCGCCCGGCAAATGGTGGCATTCGTCGAAGACGATCAATTCGAAGCGGTTGCCCAGCCGCTCCATGTGGATGCACGCACTGTCGTAGGTCGTGACGGAAACCGACCGCACGCGAAACGTGCTGTCGCCGACGACGCCGGCGTCGTAACCCATTCCACGGAGAATGCGGCGATGCCACTGGTACATCAAATCCCGGACCGGCGCGACGACGAGCGTGCTCGCGGCAGTGCCGGCCATGATCGCCAGCGCGACCTCGGTCTTGCCGGTGCCGGTGGGCATGACGACACATCCGCGGCCAGTCTGCATCCAGGCCTCGACGGCCGCCTGCTGTTCGGCGCGCAGCTCCGGCAGATTCACCCGCGGCCAGCGAACACGACCCCACGCGGGCACGTCATCGGCAATGGAGAGCGAAGTGTCCCGGAGCCGGTCGCGAATGTCCCGGTAATCGAGAGCATCGCACCGCCAGCCGCCCACGCGCGGATCCCAGACCGGCGTCGGCGTCCCCAGAATCTCCACCGCCCGGCTGCGCGACAGGCCCGAGCCGCTCAGGAGCAGCGTGCCGGCAGCGAAGGTGAGGACGGGAGGAGTCGGCACGGTGGGTCGTTGGCGTTGCGAACCGCGGCTGGCGGAACGTGCTGCGGCTATCTTCGCCACCGAGCGGTGTCAATGTCCAGCACCGAACCCGATTGGATTCGACCTTGTCGCCGTCTGAGTCAGTTGCCCTCTGCTGAAGCCGGTCCGGGGCCGTGAATTGTGAGTTCTCCTTCCAACCCGGCCGCGAGCAATCCGTTCTTGTTGTCGACGGTCGCCCGAATCAGAATTTGGCGGCTTTACCGGATCCAGCGCTGGATTGATGAACGTGATCTTGCCACGAAAGGTCTCCCGTTCCACCGCAAGGTCCGCGTCGGGGATGCTGATTCGGATGCTGACGGGAGCGCCGGCTCGCAGGCTCCATAGCAGCCGATAATTCACCCCGCCTTCAATGCGCATCGTTTCCAGGTTAACGACTTCGGCCAAGGGCTCGCCCGCCTTGACCGACTCACCCGGGTGCTTCAGCACCTTTGTCACGGTGCCGGCAATCGGCGCTTCGACAACCAAAGCGGTCTTTAGCAGCTCGAGTTCCGCGCGAGCCCGCGCCAGTTCGAGCCGAGCGCGCTCTGCTTCAAGCTTCAACCGATTGACTTCGACTTCGGACACGCTGGCCTTGTATTTCTCGCGGTCTTCACGGGCCTTCGCGTACTCTAATTCAGCCTGCTTCAGAGATGTCGAGGCCTGCTCGACGTCAATCTTGGCGACACGCAGCGCATCGTCGGGAAGCGTGGCCAGCACCTGGCCGGCCTCGACGCGGTCGCCTTCCCGGACTGTCACAGACTTGAGGACTCCCTCGCGACGGCTGGCGAGAGTCACCGATCGCCCGGGGGCGAGGCGTGCACGGGGAATGACGACCGGCCACGCCTTTTCATCCACACTCGGTTCCGGCGTCGCAGGCGCGTGCGCCGCCGCCGTGCCGCCAGTGTCTGACGAAGGCGCCGCAGCAGCGTCCGAATTCCTGGGCGGGGCAGCGTTCTCTCGTTGGGCTTCCGTCGATGAGGCAACCTCGGGGATTTGGACTTGCGGATCGGCGGCGTGAGTGCGCGCCCCTTGCATCGAGATGTGGACGATCGCAGCGGCGGCGAGACCCGCCGCGAGCAGACACAGTGCGGTTCGGGAAGTCGGCATCGGATCGGCTCCTTGGATGAGCAGGCGGCGGAGACGGGGCGTGAGATGTTGGCCGGCCATGGACGCCGCGCCACAATCTACGGCGCCGCGTCGGGGCATCGTGAAACGTGGTGGCGGCGGATCGGCCAGCATCAGCAGCATGTCGGCATACTCGTGCGTGCGGCCCGTGCGAGCGACGACCGCGCGGTCGCAGCAGTATTCGCGTTCCAGCCGGATCCAGTCGCAAAGCCACCACACGGCCGGCTGAAAGAACAAGAGGGCTTCAACCAGTCGCTGCAGGAGGTTCACGAGATTGTCCCACCGCCGCACGTGGGACAACTCGTGCAGGAGCACCAGCTCCACCTGCTGCGGCGTCCAGCCGGTCAATGCTGCGGCCGGCAGCAGGATGCAGGGTCGCACGATGCCGATCAGCACGGGCGCGGCCACCGCGTCGCTCACGCCGACCGCCACCCGCCGCCAGAGCCTGAGAGGCTCCGCGAGTCGCGCACAGGCTGCTGCGATGGTGCCGTCGTTCAGCAGGCGGCTGCTACGCCTCAACCGCGACGCGCCGTGCGAGCCGGCGATGATCCAGGCGAGAAAGAGGGTGGAGCCGGCAATCCACAGCCCCGGCAGGATTCCGACGGCCGCCTCCAGCACCGCATGCAGCACCGCATGCAGCCGCCCCGGCGGAGTCGCGGACGGTTTCCGGGAAGCCGCGACTTCGCCATCGGCGTGCGCTTGCCGCTCCGCACCTTGAACGGGCGAATCGAAATCCGGCACGTGTTCGCCTGCAGCCGCATCGTCGCTCATCGGCGGCGATGCAACGGCTGTTCGCGGCAGCGTCCGGGCAACAACGAACGCGATGATGACTGGCGTCGCCGCCAACGCCGCCAGCAACGCCACGGCGGCAAGATATCGTGGTTCGGGAGCGGCTCGGCGCAGTAGCCGTCGAACCACCACGGCCGCCAGCCCGAAGGCGGCGCCCACCCAAACGAAGTGGAGCATCGTCCAGCCGGCGATCGTCCAGGACCGCGAAGCCGTCTCCCCAAGCGCGATCAACTGGTCCGCAGTCATAATCGGCATCCGCTACGAGTCGCGCGGGGACTGTTCGAGCAATTCGCGCAGTTCACGGCGTTCGCCTTCGGACAGCTCACCCGTTTCCACGAGATGAGCCACCAGCCGGTGTGCCGAACCGTCGAAGATCCGCTCCAGGAGTCCGCGGACAAGGCCGCTGGTGGTCGTGGCGCGGGTGACGCGAGCCGACCACAGCGAGCGCCGACCGCCGGGCTTGCGGCGGACGAGCCCCTTCTGCTCCATGACCTTGAGCGTCGTGGCGATCGTGGTGGTCGCAACGGGCCGCTGCCGGCGGATCGCGGCACAGATGTCGCTCAAGGCCGCCGGTCCGCTCTCCCACAGGACCTGCAGGATTTCGAGCTCGGCATCCGTGGGCCGAGTGCTTCTGGGTCGAGCCATGCGCGTGCGTCTCCGGGGCGTCTACTGGATTCTATTTCTACAGAAATAGAATAATCGTGTCAAGCACCCCCAGAACTGGTTCGACAGCACGCGGAGAGTGCTCCCCTCAGAAAAGCGCCGTCACCGGCCGGCCCTTTGAGGCGCGCACCGGGCGGCCGGTGGGGTGCAGGACTTCGGCTTCGGGAGGGAAGCCGAAGGCATGCAGCACCGTCGCGCCCAGGTCCTCGGGACGTACGGGGGAATGCTTCACCCACGCGGCGTGGGCGTCGCTGGCACCGTACACCTGGCCGCCGCGGACGCCGCCGCCGGCCAGCACCGTCGAATAGCACATGCCCCAGTGGTCGCGGCCGGCGTTCTTGTTGATCTTCGGGGTGCGGCCGAATTCGCCGGTGACGACGATGAGCGTTTCGTCCAGCAAACCGCCGTCGGCCAGATCGTCAATGAGCGCCGCAAACGCGCGGTCGAACGCCGGGCAGCAGTACGGGGCACGGATCATCGCGAGGCCGGTCTTATAGCCGCCGCACACCGGCTGATCGCTCCCGTGATTATCCCACAGGTTGAACTGGCAGCCGTCGGGACCGTAGTACGTCCAGAAGACGTTGACGGTCGTCACGCCTGCCGCGACCAGCCGCCGGGCGAGGAGAAAACTCTGGCCGTACTCGTTGCGTCCGTAGCGGTCGCGGAGGGCTTCCGGCTCGCGGGCGAGATCGAACGCGCCGCGGACGGCGTCTGTGTCAATGAGGGCGAACGCCCGCTCGTAATCGTGCTGGACGGCCTGCGCGGCGGCGGAGGTCGCCGCTTCATGCGCATGGCCGTCGAGCGCGTGCAACAGTTCCCGGCGATGCCGGAAGCGGCCGGCGTCGACGGCCTCCGGCGGGCGGAGCGCCTCCACGGAGAACGTCTTGTCGGCCAGCGAGTCTTTCGGTTCGGCGTCGAGGAAGAACGGGTCGCCGGCCGGCCCCAGAAAGCCGCCCGACTGGCCCTTGTAGAAGCGGTTGCCCGTGGTGAAAGCCCGTGGAATGGTGACCCACGCCGGCAGTGCGCCGGTGTCCCCGACCAGCTCGCGCAGGATCGCCCCCAGCCCGGGGTGATCGCTGCGGGTCGGCGGAAATGCCTTTTGGGTCGGCGGGTTCGAATCGGCCAGCAGCGTATAGGCAATGCCCACATCATGCACGTTGGAGTCGTGCGTCATCGAGCGGATGATCGCCAGCTTGTCGGCACGCTGCGCCGTCAGCGGCAGCAGTTCGCCGAATCGGACGCCGGGTATGCTGGTGGGAATCGCCGTGAATGGTCCACGGATCGCGTCCGGCGCATCCGGCTTGGGATCCCACATGTCGAGCTGCGAAGGCCCTCCGCACAAAAAGATGAAAATGCAGCGGGTCGCCGTCGCCGGATGCGTCTGCTGCAACGCCTCGCCGGCCGCGGAAGTCTCCGCGATCAGTGATCCGAAGGTCGGAGCGACCGCACCCATCCCGCTCAGCCGCAGCATGTCGCGCCGACTGAGACGGCGTTGGGATCGACGGCCGCGTGGGTACAGCGTGAACATGGCAAGTTATGCCGCGGCATATTGGACCCGCGATTCTCGCAGCACTTCGTCGCGGAAGTACTTGCTCAAACACTGCGGAGTGTTCAGGTCGACCTGACGCCCCAGCAGTTGAGACAACTCGTCCTGCATCCCGAAGAAGGCCAGGCCGGGCGTGTGACGCGGCTCGAACTCAACCATCACGTCAATGTCGCTGTCCGGACCGAAATCGTCTCGCAGTACAGAGCCGAAGAGCGACAGCCTGCGGATGTGGTTCCGCCGACAGAACTCGGCGATGCGGTGATCGGGGATCTCGAGGCCGTGGTAGTTCATGGCGATGATTTACATGGCGGGTACAGCCCCATCCTACCGTCAGCAGCGAAGCTCAGTAGTCGTCGTCGGCGACCGCCTCCTGCCCATAGTGCTGTCCGGCGGGCGTCAGCAGCCGTGCGTAGATCAGGGAGTCAATCGTATTCGAGAGGACGGTCGAGCGGCCGTCACAAAAACTCACCTGAAACGAGTCGACGTGATTTGAACCCGGCCCGGGCGCAAGACCAATGGCCGGGTCGCGGTCGGCGTTGGGAGAAAACGGCCCCAGTCGCTGATTCGGTGCGAGATGCAGCGGCCCCCGCGCGCCCGCCCCGGACTGGAATGTCAATCGGTCGCGGCCGATGACGAACGCAATTTGCAAGGTACTGATGGAATGCCCGGGACCGGCGTCCATTCGCTCGGCACAGAGCAGCGTCTGCGATGTAGATCGGA
>JAHWKJ010000075.1 GCA_019347905.1 Planctomycetota bacterium | reverse complement strand
GAGGGAGCGCGTGTTGGCCACGTCCTTCTTCTCCAGGCCGGCGCGGCGGGCGACGTCCACGCCGTAGCGCATGGCGGCCAGGCCGCCGGTGCTGTGGGCGTCGGTGCTGATGACGAGGGGGATGCCGTGGTCGCGGTCGGCGGCGGCGTGCACGTCGTCGAGGTCGAGCCGGTGCGGCTGCGCGTTGATCTCCATCATCACGCCGTGGTCGGCCGCCGCTTTGAACAGGTCTTTGAAGTTCACCGCCGCCCCGGGCCGCTTGAGTAACAGCCGGCCCGTCGGATGTCCGATCGCCGACACATGCGGGCAGCGAATGGCTGTCATCAGCCGCTCGTGAATCCGCTCGGCCGGCTGCTTGAGGCCATAGTGCAGCACGGCCAGCACCCAGTCGGCCTCGGCGAGCACGTCGTCGGGCAAATCGAGCGTGGCGTCTTCGAGAATGTCGCATTCGACGCCGCGCAGGATCTCGATGCCGGAGATTTCTCGTCGCACCTTCTCGATGTCGTTCCAGTGGGCGCGCAGCTTCTCGGCGTTCAGGCCGCCGGCCATCATCACCCGCTTCGAGTGGTCGGTGATGGCGATGTACTGGTGACCGAGGGCTTTGGCGGCCTCGGCCATTTCGCGGATCGTAGCCTTGCCGTCCGTTGCCGTCGTGTGCATATGCAGGTCGCCGCGGATGTCCCCCAGCTCGATGAGCCTCGGCAGGCTGCCGGCCTCCGCATGCTCGATCTCGCCGCGGTTCTCGCGGAGCTCCGGCGGAATCCACGGCAGATCGACGGTGGCGTACACGTCTTCCTCAGTGCGGCCGGCGACCTGCTCGTCGCCGCGGAAGACGCCGTACTCGTTGACTTTCAAGCCGCGCTCCTGGGCGCGGCGGCGGATGACGATGTTGTGCTCCTTCGAGCCGGTGAAGTATTGCATCGCCGCCCCATACGATTCTTCCGGCACGACGCGCAGGTCGAGCTCGATGCCGGAATTCAGCCGCACGCGCTGCTTGGTGTCCCCGCGGGCGAGCACCTTGTCGACCAGCGTGTGACTGGCCAGGCGGTCCATGGCGGCGGCGGAATCGTCGGCCGTCGCCAGCACGTCGAGATCGCCGACCGTATCGCGCCGCCGCCGGCAGCTTCCCGCCACCGACGCCTGATGCACCGACTCCAACTCCAGGATGTCCTGCACAATGGCCTCGGCCTGCTCGGCCGCGAGGCTGAGATAGAAGCGGCGGCCCGACTCCTCCGCGTGGTCGATGTTTTCGAGAATCGCCTGCTCGGTTTTTTTGCCGAAGCCCTTGAGGTCGGCGATGCGTCCGGCCTGGGCGGCTTCGCGCAGCTTTTCCAGCGAATCGATGCCCAGTTCCTCGTACAGCGTGAGGGCTTTTTTCGGCCCCAGGCTGGGCAGCCGCAATAGCTGGATCACGCCGTGCGGGATCTGGGCGCGCAGCTCTTCGAGCTGCGGCAGCTTTCCCGTCTGGCAGATGGTGCCGATCTTGCCGGCGAGGTCTTTGCCGATACCCGGCAGATCGTCGAGCCTGCGGACGGGATCGACGCAGATTTCGGCGACGGAGTCGGCGAGCGTTTCGAGCAGCCGGGCGGCGTTGCGATAGGCGCGCACGCGGAACGGGTTGGCCCCCTGGATCTCCAGCAGGTCGGCCAGCTCCGAAAAACAGCGGGCGACCTCGGCGTTACGCATCCGTTCGCGCAGTTCGTAGTGACCGCCTTCAGGGCGTCTCAATCGCTACTTGCGGACGATTCTCGTGTCGACGGCGGCCGGCAGCCAGTCCGTGTTGGGATCGACGCGGCGGCGGGCGACGACGGGCGTCGTGAACCGGGCCTCGATCACGAGCCGCGACCGCTTCGCCGTCGACTGCCACGTCAGCTTCTCATCGAAATTGAACCGCGGCAACTCCGGCTGCTCCGTTTGCGTACCGCCTTCGGAGTCGGCTTCGTTCGCTTTCGAGCCGTCGGTGTCGTCTGCTTTCTCTCCCGCGGGAGCTTCATTGGCGGGCGGCGAGACGGGCTTGTTGTCCTCGTCAATGATCGAAGGCACCTTCTTGAAACTTTCCCGCGTTTCGCCGTTGGTGCCGCTGCGGTCGCCGCCGAAGCCGTCCGGATCCTGTTCACGCTTGTCCCAGCCCTCGTCGGTGCCCTGGGGCTGCTGCCCGTTCCTCGGCTCGTCTTCGACATACGTCCGCGGAGCGCCGCCGGCGCGGTCCGGAGTCGGTTGGGGCCGGCCATTCGTGGGGGCATAACCGACGGCGCAGCCTCCGGTCGGGCAACCGGCGGGTCCGCAGGGCGAACACGGCGCAGCACAAGGTCCGCACGGATTGCAAACGGGTGCCGAATAATACGAAACCGGCCGGTACGTCTGCACCGGCGCGCAGCAGCCGGGGCTATAGGCCGGCGCGTAGCGCGCGCCGTAATAGCTCGGCCCGATGTAGAAGGACGTCGAGAAGCCGGGGCTGTAGCCGGCGTAATGCTGGTGCGGCCCAAACAGGCAATTCCACAGATGACAGAACCCGGCGTGGCTTTCGCCGGCGGTACCGAGCAGGGCCGCAATCGCCGCGGCCAGCGTAAGCAGGGGGTGACGGAAGCGGGGGCGAATCATGGTCGGTTTCCTTCTCCGCGGTGCATCAGGATGTCGACAGCCGGTGCTTTGCCCAAAAAAGGGGACAGTCCCCTTCATCTTGTGCCTTCGACCAATCGCGAATCGCGCGTGGGAGGGGGACAGTCCCCTTTTTGGGCAAAGCCAATAGCCGACATTCTCACCGGGCGGCCGCGTCGTCGCAACTACTTTTCTCCGGAGCATCCGAATTCCCGGAAACTCCCGACCCCCCCGCCCGTACAGCCGGCACAGGCCGTTTTCCCACGGCCACAGACCATTTAGCCGCGTCCCCGCGAGACGCGCGTCCCGTGGGGACGCGGCTAAACGGTGATGTGTCGCAAGTTGCTCGGAGTCATGCGGTTGCGGCAAGTGTGCTAGTCCGGGGCTGCGCGCCGTACCGGCTGATTCAGCAGCGCCGAGGGCCGGACGTGAGGAAAAATCCCAGATTTTCCGGCAAGTCGCTCTTGAGGGCTTCGATTTATTCTCCTGAGGCGGCAAGCGGGAAAGCCGCCAGTGAATCGAAAACTGGTTCGGCTTCACAGGCACATCGGAAGCACCCGCCTTCCAAGCGACACCGTAAGGGGAAACCAAGAATGGCTGTCTTCTCCGGCTTGACCGTCAACACGAACGTCCCGGCCCTCACGGCCCAGACGAACCTGCAGCGCAGTTCGGCGCTGCTCAACACCTCGCTCGAGCGGCTTTCGACGGGGCTGCGGATCAACTCCAGTGCCGACGACCCGTCGGGCCTGGTGATCAGCGAATTCCAGCGGGCCCAGATCGCGGGCCTGTCGAAGTCGATCTCGAACGTGGACCGGGCGATTTCGCTCGTGCAAACTGCCGAAGGCGGCTTGGCCGAGATCAGCAGCCTCATGATCGAGCTGCGTTCGCTGGTGACCGACAGCGCCAACAACGGCGCCCTCGACATCCCCAGCCTGGAAGCCAACCAAGCCAATGTCGAGAACATTCTCAACACGATTGACCGGATCGCCAATACCACGCAGTTCGGCACGTTCAACCTGCTGAACGGCGACTCCGGCCTGACCGGCTTCACGACGAGCGCCAACGTGCGATTCCTGGCGGCGACTGACCCATCGCTGGCTGCCTTCGACACGAACGCTCCGCAGGCCGTCGTGGTGACGGCAGCGGCACAGCGGGCGTTCACTTCGAACCAGGCCGCGGGGATTAGCGGTGCCCAGCAGCTCGCCGCGGCGGAAACGCTGATCGTCAACGGCGTCGAAGTCTCGCTCGATGCGGGCTTGAACACGTCTCAGGTTGTCGAGCGGATCAACGAGTTCACCGGCGCGAGTGGCGTCGTGGCCTTCGAGAACGCCGCCAACGCCGGCCGCATCACCTTGCGGACCGTGCAGTTCGGCAGCAGTGCGTCGGTCAACGTTGTCTCGACGCAGGCTGCCGTGGCCGGGCAGACTGGCCTCACGAGCGCCGTCAGTGACGCGGCCGGGGTTGACATCGCCGGCACGATCGGCGGAGCTGCCGCCACGGGCCACGGCAATGTGCTCACCGGCGATCCCGGCTCGACGGCTGCGGGGGTCAGCATCGAGATCGGCACCGCCGGGTCGCAGACGACGACGGTGACGGGAGCGCAGGGCGACATCGTCCTGGTCAACAACTCCCGGACCTTCCAGATTGGAGCCTTCTCCGATCCGATCAATCGCTCGACGATCACGCTGTTCAAGGCCGACACCGAAGCGCTCGGCATCAATCGGGATCGGAGCACCACCAACGCGGCTCGCGACAACCAGTTCGACCACCTGCGCGACATCGACGTTCGCAGCGTCGACGGGGCCAACGATGCCCTGCGGCTCATCGAGCAGGCCATCGGCGAAATCGCCAACCAGCGGGGTGCCATCGGGGCCTTCCAGAAGAACACGCTGGAGAGCACGCAAAGCAACCTGCGGACGCAGCTCGTCAACCTGCAGGACGCCGAGTCCAGCCTCCGCGACACCGACTTCACCACCGAAATCACCCGCTTCACCAGCGAGCAGATTCGGCAGCAGGCCTCCACGACCGTCCTCGGGCTGGCCAACCAGAGTGCTCTGGCCATCCTGGGACTGTTGCAGGGCGGCCAGTAAGGTCTGAGACACCCCTCGCTTCGGCGAGGGCGGATCGACGACTCCCGGTCACCGCGAGGCCTGGAGTCGTCGGGCGAACGGCCCGCGGGAAGCCGATCGCGGTTTTCACGCAGGCTGCGAAGCCACCGGAGGGTGCCCGATGCATTCCACCGGTTAAGCCGGGAAAAGGGACTCGCGGTGCCCTTTTCTCCGGCTTTTTTTGTTCACGAATCGGCCAGACGGGTATCTGAGGATAAGGCGCCTTTCTCCCCAGGTACTCCCAGGAGCGTGCCATGTCGGCTCTCTCGTTCACCGGGCTGTTGTCCGGGCTGGATACGAACAATCTCGTTAGCGAACTGCTCCGCTTCAACCAGCGGCGGGTCGACCTGCTGGAGCTGCGCAAAGCGGAAGCCGAGCTGGATCTGGCCCTCTTCGACGAGATCGAGACCCGCGCCCGTTCGTTGCAAAGCAGCGTCGGACAGCTCTCCTCCAGCATCAACAGCGTCTTCGCGGCCCGCTCCGCCACCTCCAGCGACGAGGCGATCCTCACCGTCGCCGCCGGCACGGGCGCCCAGCCCGGCTCGACCACGTTCCGCGTCAACCAGCAGGCCCGGGCGAATCAGGAAGCCAGCCAGGGCTTCGCCGACGCCTCCAGCCAGATCCAGCGCGGCACGTTTCAAATCTCGGCAGGCGGCGGCACGGCCACGATCGCGATCGACAATACCAACGACACGCTGCAGGGCCTGGCGCAGGCGATCAATTCGTCCGGCGTGGGCGTCTCCGCCTCCGTCGTCAACACGGGCGTCGGCACCACTCCCTTCCGGCTGCTGCTCACGTCGAACCAGACGGGCACCGCCGGCGCGATCAGCATCACCAACAACCTCACCGACGGCAGCCAGCCGGGATCGGTGCAGCCGCTGTTCTCGACCGTTCAGGCCGCCGAAAACTCGCAGCTCCAGATCGGCAGCGGTGCGGGCGCCATTGTGATTGAGAATTCGTCGAACCAGGTGCAGGGTGTGATTCCGGGAGTGACGCTCAACATCGTGGGCGCCGACCCCGGCCGCGACGTCACCGTCACCGTGGGCAACAACACCTCCGCCGCGGCGGAAGCCGTGAAGAACTTCGTCGAGGACTTCAACGACCTGCAGACGTTCATCGACGAGAACTCGGCCTTCGACGCCGAGAAGCAGCAGGGCGGCCCGCTGCTGGGCGATCGCAATGCGATCAACATTCAGGAATCGCTCCGCCGCATCGTCACGTCCGCCAACCCGCTGCTGCCTTCGACCGCGAACCGCCTCAGCATCCTGGGCGTCACCGTCAACAGCCAGGGACTCCTGGATCTCGATGAGGCCCGGCTCAATAACGTGCTGAACGGCAACGTGCCGGGCGTCACCTTCCAGGACGTGCAGCGGGCCCTGGGCTTCGGCGCCACGTCGAATAACCCCGGCGTCGAGTTCATCGTGGGCGGCAGTCGCACGCGCGAAGGACTGGTGCAGGTCGACATCACCCAGGCGGCCGAGCGGGCCACGATCGCGGCCACGAACAACCTGGCCGCCAGCACCGTCATCAATGCCGCGAACAACGAATTCACTGTGACGGTGAACGGCCGGGCCAGCAGCACCGTTGCGCTGACGCCCGGCACCTACACGCAGCAGCAGCTCGCCCAGGAACTGGAGACGCGGATCAACGCCGACTCAACCCTGACGGGCCGCAGCGTTTCGGTGAGTCTCAACGGCAGCCGTCTGGTGATCACCAGCGACCGCTTCGGCTTCGATTCGGAAGTGGCGTCGCTGACAGGCACGGCCGCGGGCTCGCTGGGATTCACAGGCGCGGAGAACGACCGCGGGCGCGATGTGGTCGGCCGCTTCGTCGTGGGCGGGCAGACCGAAACTGCCATCGGCCGCGGGCAGGCGCTCGTGGGCGATCCGAGCAATGCGAACACCGCCGATCTCCGCGTGCTGGTCACGCTCGGTCCCTCGCAGGTCGTCGCCGGCCCGGAGGCGGAGCTGACCGTCACGCGGGGCATCGGTTCGCAGCTACAGGAGACGTTGGGCCGGTTCCTCGATCCGATCGACGGCCGCTTCCGTTCGATCGACGATGGCATCGAGACCCGGATCGAGCAGTTTGACGATTCGATCAAGCGCGAGGAGCGGCGGCTCGACGACCGCGAGGCGGCGCTGCTCCGACAGTTCGCCGCGGTCGAGCAGTTGATCGGCCAGTCGCAAGCGCGCAGCGAGCAGTTCACGGCCCAGCTCCTGCCGCTGTTGAACCAGGGGCGGTAAGCGCGGGCTCGAAGTTGAAAGAGTGGAGTCGGGTGGGCTCGGCCCACCAGCAACGCTGACGGTGGGCAAGAGCCCACCCTACGGCTTTGAGGGCGTAAACGATGAAGGGTTTTGACGTCTACCAGCAACAGTCCGCGTCGTGGACGCGGATCGATATGCTTCTGGCGGCTTACGACGGGGCGATTGCCCGGTTGAAGAAGGCCCACCAGATGCTGACCGACGACAACGAGCAGGCCGCCCGGCCGCTGCTCATCCGCGCGCAGCGGATCGTGCTGGAGCTGTATGCCGGTCTCGATCTGAGGCACGGCCAGATCCCGGAGAACATGCAGCGGCTGTACCTGTACGTGCTGCACGCGATCGGCCAGTTGGATGCCGAATCGATCGCATCGGCCGTGACAATCCTGGAGCGGATCCGCGAAGGGCTCAAAAGCATTCGCGAGGAAGCCATCGAGCTGGAGCGCACGGGAGCGGTCCATCCCGTGGATCACGACCCGAAGATGATTCTGCAGGCCATCGGCTGACAGAGGGGAAAGCGTCAACGGTCGAAGGGATTTTCGCAGCCGCTCCCGCGCGCTGCCTGAAGCGCCGTCCCCGCTTGCCTCTTCGCGGCGCCCCGGAAACAGCACGCCCAAGTCGCGCCGCTCCCCCCTCCGGCGCTTTCGACCTTCGACCCTTTCGACTTTCGACCCCTCCCCCCCCATCCGTCAAAATCGTGAAATCCGTCAAGTCTGCTTGACACGGCCGGTGTTTCGGTATCTGCTATTGGGCGCGGGGGCCTTTCGCTCCCGACACAAGCAGAAACCGAGGATCGCCCGATGTCCGCACTGTCGGTCAACACCAATCTTTCCGCGCTGTCCGCCCAGCTCAACCTGCAGCGGTCGAATTCGCTGTTGCAGTCGTCGCTGGAGCGGCTTTCGACCGGCTTCCGGATCAACCGCGCCTCCGACGATCCGTCGGGCCTGGTGCTCTCGGAGTTCCAGCGGGCACAGATTTCCGGCCTCGATCAGTCGGTCCGCAACGTCGACCGGGCCATCTCGCTGTCGCAGACGGCCGAGGGAGGGCTGAACGAGATCAGCAGCCTGTTGACCGACCTTCGCGCGCTCGCCGTCGATTCGGCCAACAACGGCGCGCTCGACCCGGCCAGCCTGGAGGCCAACCAGGCGAGCGTGCGCAGCATCCTTTCGACGATCGACCGCATCGCCGGCACCACGCGGTTCGGCACACAGGACCTGCTCGACGGCGATTCCGGAATCAGCGGCTTCAGCAACGATCCGGCGGTCACTTTCCTCCGTGCAACGGATCCCTCGGTGGTGTCGCCCACCAACGCACCCTTTGCCGTCACCGTGACGACGGCTGCGACGCGGGCGACTGTAACGGCGGGAGTGGATCAGGCCAATCCGCTGGCTCAGGCCGAGACGCTGGTCATCAACGGCGTCGATATCGAACTCGAAGCCGGGCTCAACCAGGCGCAGGTGATCGACCGCATCAACGAATTCAGCGGCCAGACCGGCGTCGTGGCCTTTCAGGTGGGCACCGGAGCGACGCAGTTGCGGACCGAGCTGTTCGGCTCGGAAGCGAGCATCAACGTGATTTCGAACCGGGCGCCCACCGCGGCGTCCAGCGGGTTCAATAATGCGGCCGTCGCCGCAAACACCGGCGTTGACGCGGTCGGCACGATCAATGGCGTGACCGTGACGGGACAGGGCAACGTCCTCACGGGCGATGCCGGAACGGCCGCCAGCGGCATCAGCATCCGTCTGGAAGCCGCCAACGCCAACGCGACCACAACGCTGGCGCCCGGCGCGAACGCCGCCATCGTGCTGGTGGACAACTCGCGAACCTTCCAGATCGGCGCCTTCGCCGATCCGGTGAACCGGGCGACATTGACGCTCGACCCGGCCAATACGTCGGCCCTGGGTATCGGCGTGACTGACAATCGGTTCGCAAACCTCAACCAGATCGATGTGCGTTCAGCAGATGGCGCCAATGACGCCATCGCCGTCATCGACCAGGCGATCGCGGAGGTCTCGAGCCAGCGCGGCGAGGTCGGCGCTTTCCAGCGGAACACGCTGGAATCGACGCAGAGCAACCTGCGGACGCAGCTCGTGAACCTCCAGACGGCGGAATCGTCGCTCCGCGATACCGACTTTGCGGAAGAGATCTCACGGTTCTTCGGCGAGCAGGTCCGCCAGCAGGTCGCCACCACCGTGCTGGGCCTCGCCAACCAGAGCTCGCTCTCGGTGCTGACGCTGTTGCAGAATCAGAACGCGTAACCGTGCCCGTTCGCAGGTTCGTAGTGGCCGGCTTCAGCCGGCCGACGTTCGTACTGCCCGGCTTCAGCGCGCTGGCCGGCTGAAGCCGGCCACTACGAACGGAGCCGGTTCAGGGCGTCTCGGTGGGGTACCACGGCCGCTCGACGTACCAGCCTTCGGCGCCCTGGTAGGCGTGCATCGGCGACGGCGAGAGGCCCCGCATGTTGTTGCGGATCGCCAGGTACTGGTCGACCTCCCACAGCGGAATCCACATCGCCTCGCCCCACAGGTCCTGGTGCAGTTCCTTGATTGCCACCACGGCTTCGTTCCAGGCCGTCTCGTCGTCGAGCGCGATCAGCTTCTGCCGCAGCCAGTCCGGCAGGTGCGTCAGCAATTCCACCCGGGCCTTGTCGTTCAGCGTGAGGAACGGCCACAACCCGCTGATCGGCTCTTCCATGCGGGCTCGGCGGTAGACGATGTCCCAGTCTTCGGAATCGACCCGCGGCGCGGGGGCGTCCGGGGAGAGGATGCTGGCCTTCACGCCGATCTGCTCCCACGCCGCCACGATGCGCTCCGCGGCGCGGCGGGCGGTTTCGTCCGGCGGGCACACCAGCCGCAGGTCCGGTAGCGCATCGCCCAACGCCTTTTTCCCTGCCAGGGCCAGCGCAAATGCCTGGGCCAGGTCGTGGCGGCGGGGCTTCACCAGCGGATTGTAGGCGTAGCTGGTGGTCGCCCAGGCGGCGCTCGTCAGCCGGCCGAACCGCGAGTCGGCCCCGCCCAGGACAGTTTCGTGCAGGATGCGTTCGCGGTCGAGTGCGTAAACCAGCGCCCGCCGCAACTCGCGCTGCTGGAGAGGCTTCGACCGCGGGTTGAACTGCAGGATGTGCGTGGACGGGAGAGCGAACTTCACCACGAAGAACCGGCCGTCCTCCGCCAGCGGGTCGATCCAGCGGTGCCGCAGCTCGGGCAGCATGTCGATCTCGCCGCGCAACAACCCCTGCACGGCTTGCTCGCCCGACGAATAGCGCGTCTCGACGATCTCCGTCAGGTGGTACTCCGAGAGGCCGTCGGGCTGGGGATAGCTGCGCCGCCAGGCGATTTCATCCTGCGTGCGGCGATGCACGCGGAACCGCTGCGCGGGCTGGTCGCCCGCCGCAGAGTCTCCCCCCTTTGCGCCCGCGGACTCTCCCCCCCTTACTAAGGGGGGGGCAGGGGGGGGTTCGGCGGGCGGCGGAGCACTGACTACCTGCGCGACCCCCCCTAACCCCCCCTTAGTAAGGGGGGGAACGGCGGTCGGAGCGGTGCTCACGTCCGAGGATGTAGCTTCCTCGGGCGGCGAAACCACCGGCATCGCGAGCACCATTTCCGTGCGCAACGGGACGCGGTCGAAGCGGACGTGGAACTGGTACGGAGACTGGACTGTAAACGAGTGAATGTAGCTGTCGAGCCGTTCGTCGTAGCCTTCGGAGCCGGCGTCGAGCCGACGCGAGACCAGCGCGGCGACGTCGGAAGCCGTCAGCATCGGCCGCGACTCCCAGGGACGGCGGCTACGGCGGAGCGTGAACACCGCCTCGCGGCCGAGATCCGCCGGCTCCCAGTGCTCGAAGAATTGAGTGCGGTAGCGGGGCGATTCTCCCACGCGCTCGATCTCGAACAGCTCGGCCTTCACCAGCCCCTGCTCGCGGAGGTCGGCCTGCGTCGGCAGGAAATAACTGCCGCCTTCAGCGGGCAGTTCCAGCACGCCGACTCGAAGCTGCTGAAAGCGGTTCGCCGCCCGCTCGAACGTCGGCCGCAGTCCGCTGGCCTGCGGCCAGACGCGGCTGGCGAGACGCACCAGTTCCCAGGCCTCGTCGTGCCGGCCGCCGGCGCTGGCCGCCTGGGCATCGGCGATCAGCCGCCCCGCACGGGCGGCGAAGTCTTCCCGCCATTTGGTCGTCGTCTGATGATTGGGGGCGCGGGCTTCCAGCCGGCCGAGGAAATGCCGGGCGCGGCGGAAGTCGGACGCCTCGACGGATGCCACGATCAACGCCTCGGCAACCTGCCCCAGCCGGTCCGGCAGGCCCTGGTAGTTTGCCTCGCGGCCGTGCAGTTCTTCCAGCATGACCAGTGCCGCCTGCGGCTGATCGCGCTGAAGCTTGACGCCCGCCTCGGCAAACAGGAGATCGTTCTGGCGGCGGTCGAGGCCGGGCCAATCGGGCAGCTTCCGCTTGAGGAGATAGATCAGCTCGAAGGCGTCGCGGAACTTCTCTTCCTCGATGAGCTTGTCGGCCCGCATCAGCAGCAGGTCTTCGTGATGCAGGATCTTCTGGATCGTGTCGCGGTCGATCTCGAACGCCTCTTCGTCCCCCGGCAGGAACACCGCCAGCTTTTGAAGCTTCTGGCGTTTCTCGCGGTACTCCTCCTGCGACAGGTTTCGCGCCTGGAGACGCAACTCCTCGATCGCCTTGTCGATCTTCGCCAGCGTGTCGGGCCGCGGGTAGACCGGCCGCGTCACGATGACCTTGTCGTTGCGGATGACGATCCAGTCGACGGGCTGCCCCGTGAGGAGCGTCTCGCGCGAGGGGACTTCCATTCGATCGAGAGTGGGCAGCTCGCCCTCGTCCCGCGGGTCCGGATTCTCGGCGGGAGGCGCCGGCTCCTCGGCCGCCGGGGCCGGTTGAGCCTGCGCGGCCGCAGGGTTCGCGTCCGGCGGCATCGCTGGAGGCTCCTGCGCGAGAGCGGTACCGGTCATCGCCAGGATGACGAGCAGCACGAACAGTGGCTGATCCGTTGACCTACGGGGCCTGTTCACCGGCGTCTGCCATTTGGGAAGGGTCGATGCGGTAGATGCTGCCGTCAATCGTGGCCGCGATGAAGTTTGGGCCGAGCAACCGCGGTCCGTGTGTAATGGGCAAGGGAAGCCTGAGCGTCCGCCTGGGCTCGCCCGTTTCGGCATCGAGCAGTCGGATGACGCCGCTCTTGTCGGTAACGAGCAGTCCTTCCGGCGTCGCGAGTGGCGCCCCGGCAAGACCCCGCGGCTCGGGACCGTTCGCGCCCGCCGCGGCGACGAGCGGCAGCGTCCACAGCCGCTTCAGCTCCGGCTCCAGAGCGAACGCATGCAGCGCCTGGCCGCCCGTCTCGACGTACACGCGGCCATCGACTGCATACAGTGCGCTCGTAGCGGGCGAGTCGAGCGGCGATTCGCCCAGCGCGTCCAGCGTGAGGGCATCCAGCACGTGCAACCGCGGACTCGCGTCGGCGACGATGGCTTTGCCCTCGTAGACGCAGAACGGCACGTCCACCGGCGCGGGCAGCTCGAGCTGGGCAACCTCGTACAAGTGACGCTTCGGCGCCATCCGTAGCTCGATTCGCATCAGCTTGCCGCGGCTGTCGACGGCGAGCACGCTGTCGTCGGCCGACGTCTCCAGGTGCACCCAGCGCGGACGCTCCACATCGCCGATTGACATGAGGTAATCGGCGACGGCCGCCTCTCCCAGCCGCGCGCCGACGTACTTCAGCCGGCCGGGCAGCGGCAGCGCCAGTCCCTCGCCGAGCGCCACCGGATCGGCTTCGAGGGAATCGTCGAGCGGCACGCCGCGTTCGATCTGCCCGGCGCTGTTGAGGACCCACACCCGCGGCTCGGGGGCGGGCGAGTAGACGGCAAGCCTTCCGCCGGCCAGCTCGCGGGCGCCCAGCGGGTCGTTCAAATCCTCATGCAATGGGAGCCGTCGCGCCTCGCTGAGCACGAATCCGCCCGCTTGAAGTGCATCGGCAGTAACTCGGAAGACATTCCCGCTTTCACCAGCCGTGACGAGCGAGTCCCCCGCCGTCGTCCACGCCAACAGCGGCTCGCCCAGCACCACCAGCCATTCGCCCACGAGCTGGTCGCGGTCGGCCCGCGTGAACAGCACCGCGCTGGAGTACGGCGAACGACGGCCGGAATACACGTACTGCTGCCCCGTCATCCACAACGGCTGCGAGCTGGTCCCGCGCGGCATCTGCGTGGGGTCGACTTTGAGCGTTTCGGCCTCCAGATCGAACTTGCGAACGGCGCTCGTGCCCATCCAGAGCTGGCCGTTGGCCCCGGCGTAGAGATGCATCGGTCCGGAGTGCGGCACTTGGAGCTGGTGGCCGGCAATCCGCACCAGCGGCGGCTTGCCCTGTTCGTCGGAGACGACGAACGCCGTGATCCGCTCGCCCGTCGAGGGCACGAACAACTGGTTCCGCCGCAGCACCGCCGGATCGCGCACCTGCCCGGCCACCCGCTGCGGATTTGCCTGCACCGGGGCCAGCACCTTCGCCGGATCGGTCGCTTCGGGATCGCCCGCGTCGAGTATGCGCAGGCGGCAGCCGTCGGGCCGGTCGTTCTCGAACACCAGCAACAGCCGCCCCATCGACACCAGCGGCGCGTCGATCGTTCCCGCGCCGTGTCCCAGATACGTGACGTTGCGGCATTCGAGCGGCTTCATCGACAGCACGTAAAGAAGCGCGCGGTCGCCGGCCACGACGGCATGTTTGCCGCCGCTCAACAGCACCGGGGGCGCCATCAGCGGCTGCGAGAAGCGTAACTGCCGCGTGATGCGGCCCGTCCCGAGATCGATCTTATACAGCCGGCGGCCGAGCGTCGGCAGCACGCACTGTGTCTTCTCGACCAGCGGTGGTCCGCCAAGGTCTTCTCCCAGCTCCAGCCGCCAGACGAGCTTTCCCGTCCGCTCTTCGACCAGCGCCAAGTCTTTCGATCCGGCGTCGAACAACACGACGCCCGGCGGATCGGTCTCGACCCGCAAGGGGAACAGCGGACTGTCGAGGCCGATCGGCCTGCGCCACAGCGGCTGGCCGGTGAATGCATCGATGCCGTAGCAGCAGCCGCCGGCGACCGCCAGGGCGACGGCCGCTTCACCGTCAGGACGCTCGCCGCCGCGGACGCGGGCGTGCAAGGTCAGCGAGGTGGGCTGGCCGACGGCGTCCACGGCCCGCTCGTCGGTGCTGAGCACGGGGTGCGCCGCGGTCTCCACATCCGTTTCGTCGAGAACGAGCGACTTTTCGGTATCGAGCGTGCGCTTGAGCAGCGCGACGACCTTGTCATGTTTCACCAGGTCCGGATAGCGGTCGAGCAATTGATCGCGAATTTGAAGTGCGGCAATCGGCTGCGGCGGCTGCCCCTCGCCGCCTTTGAGCGCCGCCTCGATCGCGGCCAGCTTCTCGTCGAAAAACTCCTGCTTCTCGACGGCCAGCGTCGCGGCTTCGAGGTCGGCGCCGATGCGGGCCAGGAGCGCTTCCGGCTGCTTGTCGGAAGGGCTGCGGCGGGCGACGATCGTGCGGGCTTCGTCGATGACCTTGAGCAGCTCGCGGTCGCGCGTGGCCATGGCCGTCTTCGCCGCACCCAGCGCGATGCGACTGGCATAATCGACGACGTCCGGCAGGTGCTCGCCAAAATTCGGCCGGTCGCGGTTTTCGTCGATGAACTCGTGCAGCGCCGCGAGGCCTTCTTTCCAACGGCCGGACGTGCCGCCGATCTGCTCCAGCACGCGCGCCTTGCCGCGGGAGTAAATGGCCGGCTCCGTGTACTCGCTGGCGGGGTACTTCTGGATGAACGACGTGAACTCCCGGATTGCGCCCGGGTAGTCGCGCGACTCCATGAGGTCCACGGCCGTTTGATAGTCCCGCTCGACCGACTGCCGCCCGACCATGAACCAGATGACGACCGACACCAGCAGCAGAATCGCTCCGCCGCCGCCGAGCGTGAGCACCAGCGGATGCCGCAGGATGTCCTGCTCGCCCGGACGAACGGGTTCGCCGGCGACGCGCTTCTTCAGCCGCTTCCAGAACGGCTCGCGCGGCCCGGCCGGCTCGCCGAACGCGTCGGTCTCCGCTTCCTCGGCGGTCTTCCGCCGGCGGAGCACAGGCGCTGCGCCGGCCCGCGTTCCCGCATCGTCGTCGTCCGCGTCCGCCGGCGAAAGCGACACCGGTTCATCGTCGTCGTAGGTTTCGTAGTCGTCGCCGCGTTCCTCGACTTCGTCGTCGTCGAAGATCTCCTTGAGCCGGATCTCATCGCCGCCGGCCGCTTCCTCAAACTCTTCGGCGGCGCGAAGTGTGGCGACGCGATCGTCCTCGATTTCCCGGTGTCGGCGCTCGGTCAATTCCTCGCGCGCGATCGTCTTTTCCATCGAGGTCGACGACCAGCCGGCCAGCGGGATCGCGTCTTCGGACGTGGGTTTGAGCTCCACGGAATCGCCAGCATTCAGCGGGGCATGCTCGGCCGGCTTCGCCGCGCGCTTCGAGTCGGCTTTCTCGTCGCGACCGTCGTCGGCAACGAACCCGATGTCCAGCGGTCCCACGCGCAGCACGTCGCCGGCCGCAAGCTTTGCCTTGCGGACCAGTGTGCCGTTCACCTCGACCCCGTCGAGATTGGCGGCGACCACCTCCCAGTCCCGCTTCTGCCAGGAGATGCGGCAGTGCATGATCGAGACGTCGTCGTCGTCCACCACAACGTCGTTGCGGTCGTGGCGGCCGATCGACAGCGGCTGCTTATTCGACAGCTCGCGCCGCTCGA
>JAHWKJ010000578.1 GCA_019347905.1 Planctomycetota bacterium | reverse complement strand
GCGAGTGCGAGGAAGCGCTCGAGCACGGGTGGACAAGCCACCCGTGCCACCCGGCGGCGGCGCTCACGTTTTCTCGGCCGTTTTCTTCGCCTTCTTGCGGCCGTTGGCGTCGACCGGCACGCGTTCGCCGAACAGCTCGGTCCTTTCCTCGCGGCTGACGGTTTCGCGTTCCAGCAGAGCGTCGACGAGCGTATCGAGCTTGTCGCGGTGCTCGGTGAGGATGTCGAAGGCCTCCTCGTGGGCTTCGGTGAGGAACCGCTGCACCTCCTGATCGATGATGCGGGCCGTCTCCTCGCTGAACTGCCGCTGCTCGTGGATCTCTTTGCCCAGGAACGGGTGTTCTTCGGCGTGGCGGAATGCGACGGGACCGATGATCTCGCTCATCCCCCAGTGGCCCACCATCCAGCGGGCAACCTGCGTGGCCTTCTTGAGGTCGTCCTCGGCCCCGGCGGAATACTCGTCAAAGACCAGCTTTTCAGCGGCCCGCCCGCCCAGCGCCACGCGAAGCTGGTTGTGCAGCCGCCGTTCGCCGACGTGGTACCGCTCTTCCTCACCCATGAGCTGCGTGACGCCCAGCGAGCGGCCGCGGGGAATGATCGTCACTTTGTGCACGGGGTCGATCTCGGGCAAAAGCCACGCCAGCACGGCATGTCCGGCTTCGTGATAGGCCGTCATCCGGCGTTCTTTTTCGTTCAAGACTTCTTCGCGGACCGGCCCCATCAGCACGCGGTCGCGGGCCACGTCGAAGTCCTCGTGCGTGACCACCGTGCGGCCGCTGCGGGCCGCGTTCAGGGCCGCCTCGTTCACCAGATTTTTGATGTCGGCCCCGGAAAAGCCGATCGTCCCCGCCGCAATGCGTTCCAGGTCGACGTCACCGCCCAACGGCACCTTGCGGCAATGGACCTTGAGGATGCCCACACGACCCTCCTTGGTGGGCCGGTCGATGGTGATGTGCCGATCGAAGCGGCCGGGGCGCAAGAGCGCGGGATCGAGCACGTCGGGCCGGTTGGTGGCCGCCATCACGATCACGGATTCCGCGGGCGTAAAGCCGTCCATTTCGCTCAGGATCTGGTTGAGCGTCTGCTCGCGTTCGTCGTGTCCACCGCCCACGCCCGCGCCGCGGACGCGACCGACGGCGTCGATCTCGTCGATGAACACGATGCACGGCGACTGCTCCTTCGCCGTGCGGAACAGGTCGCGGACGCGGCTGGCCCCCACGCCCACGAACATCTGGATGAATTCGGAGCCGTTGATCGAGAAGAACGGCACGCCGGCTTCACCCGCGGTCGCGCGGGCTAACAACGTCTTGCCGGTGCCGGGCGGTCCCATCAAGAGCACGCCCTTGGGGATCTGCGCCCCCAACCGCGTGAACTTGGACGGGTTCTTGAGGAACTCGACGATTTCTTCCAGTTCGCGTTTGGCCTGGATCATGGCGGCCACGTCGTCGAAGGTGGTCCGCTGGTCGGAGGCCTGGAAGCGGCGGGCCTGGCTGCGGATGAAGTTGCCCATCATGCCGCTGCCCATGGGATCGGCCGAGCGGCGGAGCATGAACCAGAACAGCCCGATCAGCAGCAGGGCCGGCAGGAACAGATACAACAGAAGCTGCGAGCCGGCACCCACCTCGCGCGACTCCGCAGAGATCTCCACGCCGTACGAGCGCAACTCTTTGGTGAAGTCGGCATTCTGCAGCACGGTGTAGGGCAGGACGGTATTGAACTTGTCGGCGAGCTTGCCGGCGGCGGGCTCCGGGTTCTCGGGGATTTCCTTCCACGTGCCGGTCAGGATGTCGCCGTGGAACTTCACTTCCTTGACGTTGCGATCTTCGACCTGCTCCATGAAGAATGTGTAGGCGACGCGCGAGCCGGTGCTGGAGGGCGTCTGGTCGAAGAAGAAGTACCAGATCGCGAACAGGATGGCGGCCAGCACCAGCCACGGGCCGAAGCGGAAGGGCCGCGGCGGTTCCTCACCCTCAGGTTTCGGACGGCCGTCGCGTCCGGGTCCGCGCGGCGGCGGTGGGGACTGGTTGGGACGCCCCTGCGGCGCCTCGGGCGGGCCGGATGCCATCTCGTCTCCGTTGGCAGGACATTCCGCCCCTCGGAACCGGCTTCAAGCGGGCTGGAAGGCCGGACGGTCTGACGCGGTGAATGAACCGTCAGCGTACTAAAAACCGCCGGATCTGAGAAGCTTGACCGCGGCCGCACGGACCGAGAGAGTGCAGTGAATCGCGATCGAGCCTGTTGCAGGAATCATTCGTGGATCGAAACGTTCTGACAACCGGTCCGCAGGTGCGGGCCGCCTGTCGCAGCGGTGAACTGACGGGCCAGACATCGGGACTCGCCTCCGGCTACGCGCAGGCCAACCTGGTCGTGCTGCCGCAGGACTGGGCCGCGGAGTTCCTGCTGTTCTGCCAGCGAAATCCAAAGCCGTGCCCGCTGCTCGATGTGACGGAGCCGGACGATCCGGTGCCGCGGATCGCAGCGCCGCACGCGGACCTGCGGACCGATCTGCCGCGCTATCGTGTGTGGCGGGACGGCGAACTGATCGACGAGCCGACAGACGTGCGTTCGGTGTGGCGCGAGGACCTGGTGGCGTTCGTCATCGGCTGCTCGTTCACGTTCGAGGCGGCGCTCGTGAGGGCCGGAGTTCCGGTGCGGCACATCGAGCTGGGGACGAACGTGCCCATGTTTCGCACGGACATCGCCTGCCGGCCGGCGGGCCGCTTTCACGGGCCGCTGGTGGTGTCGATGCGTCCGTTGCGGCCGGCGGATGCGATTCGGGCGATCGAGATCACGTCGCGGTATCCGGCCGTGCATGGGGCGCCGGTGCATGTGGGTCTGCCGGAGCAGATCGGTATCGGCGATCTTTCTCGCCCGGATTACGGCGATGCCGTTCCTGTCGCCGCGGATGAGCTGCCGGTGTTCTGGGCCTGCGGCGTGACGCCGCAGGCCGCGCTTGCGCAAGCGCGTCCGGCGTTCGCAATCACGCACAGCCCCGGCTGCATGTTCGTAACGGATGTTCTCGACGAGACGCTCGGTTTGTAGTGACCCGCTTCAGCGAGTCGCGGTGGGGATCTTTGACCCACTCGACCGCCTGAAGGCGGTCACTACGAACCTTCGCGAACCGCCGTTTGTCGGTTCGGCGGCCGCTGCTACAATTCTCTGCGATGAGAGCGCGGAGACGGAGCGACATTGCGTCGCTCGCCGATCTGGTCCCGGTGGTTCACCGGGCCGACGGGTTCGCCGAGGCGGCCCTGGCCCTCGCTCGTGGCGAGGCGGCCGGAATCGACGGAACCTGGGGGTCAGCCTGCGCGCTGGCCTCAGGGGCCTTCTCCCGCGAGACGCCGCCGGGCGGCACGCTGCTGGTCGTGCTGCCGCGGATGGCCGACGTCGACGAGTTCGCTGCCGACGCAGCCGGATTTCTCGACCAGCCGCCCAGCGTGTTTCCCGCCTGGGAGACGCGGCCGGCCGAACACGATGCGGCCGATCCGGTGTTTGGCGGCCGCCTGCGGGTGCTGGACGAACTCGCGACCCCCCCCTGCCCCCCCCTTAGTAAGGGGGGGAGAGAGCAAGGGCGAGCCGAGCGGCGTCAGCCGCCGGGTCCGCCGCGAATCGTCGTCACCAGCATTCAGGCTTTGCTACAGCCGGTGCCCTCGCGGGCCGATCGCGAGGCTGCCACGCGCACGCTGACTGTCGGCGACGAACTCGATCCCGAAGAACTGATGCGCTGGCTGCTGGAGCGCGGTTTTGATCGCGTGCCGGCGTTGGAGGCCCCCGGCGAATTCGCCATGCACGGCGGCATTCTCGACGTGTTTCCCGCCGATGCGATCGATCCGCTGCGGCTGGAGTTCTTCGGCGACGAGATCGAGTCGATCCGCCGCTTCGACGTCGAGACACAGCGCAAGGTCGAAGAGCTGCGCCAGTGCCGCCTGACGCTCGTACGGCCCGTCGAAGCCGCTCCCCCCAGTGCTGCTCCCCCCCTTACTAAGGGGGGGCCAGGGGGGGTCGCGGAAGATGGGAAGTCTCCCCCCGGAACGGCGCGCGCCGGGCGGCCC